>CAKZQE010000318.1 GCA_937139465.1 uncultured Gammaproteobacteria bacterium | reverse complement strand
TCGCTTCCGCGCCGATTTTCCCTTCGATCGCAAACTTCAGATCCCGCACCATGCGCTCGGCCAACAGACCGCGGTCAAAGGGTTCGTTCTTCGGCTGCTGACAGAACTGCGGCTTGTCCGCCGGCACCAGGCTGTTTTCCAGCATGGGGCTGAGATCCAGGTGGGCTTGCTTGCTGGTTAGGCCCTTGGCCTGGGTCAACAAGTCAGTGCGCCCGATCAGCTCGTCCAGGGTGCGAACCCCAGCGCGGGCCATCCACTCGCGGGTTTCCTCGGCGACGAAGGTGAAGAAATGTTTGACCATCTCGACCTTGCCGCGGAAGTGCTGCTGACGCAGCCACTCGTCCTGGGTTGCGACACCGGTCGCGCAGTTATTGAGGTGACAGATACGCAAGTACTTGCAGCCCATTGCCACCATCGGCGTGGTGCCAAAGCCGAAGCTTTCTGCACCCAAAATCGCAGCCTTGACCACGTCCAAGCCGGTCTTCAACCCGCCATCGGTTTGCACACGGACCTTGCCGCGTAGGTCGTTAGAACGCAGCGCCTGCTGCGCTTCCGCCAGCCCAAGCTCCCAGGGAGAGCCCGCGTGACGGATCGATGTCAGCGGCGACGCCGCGGTACCACCGTCGTAACCTGAAATCGTAATCAGATCCGCGTAGGCCTTGGCGACACCCGCAGCGATGGTGCCCACGCCCGGCTCGGACACGAGCTTGACGCTGACCAACGCACTGGGGTTGACCTGCTTCAGGTCGAAAATCAGCTGCGCCAAGTCTTCGATCGAGTAAATGTCATGGTGCGGCGGCGGCGAAATCAAAGTCACGCCGGGCACCGAATGGCGCAGCCGTGCAATCAGCGGGTTCACCTTACCGCCAGGCAGCTGACCACCTTCGCCGGGCTTCGCGCCCTGGGCGACTTTAATCTGCAGCACTTCAGCGTTGACCAAATAGTGCGGCGTGACACCGAAGCGGCCGGATGCAATTTGCTTGATCTTGCTGACGCGATTGGTGCCAAAGCGGCTCGGGTCTTCACCACCTTCACCGGAGTTTGAGCGTGCGCCCAACTCGTTCATGGCCTGCGCCAGTTGCTCGTGAGCCTCGGGGCTCAGGGCGCCCAAGCTCATGCCAGCGGAGTCAAAACGCTTCAGAATCGATTCGACCGGCTCGACCTGATCAATGTCGATGGGTGCGCTCGTTTTCAGATCGAACAGGTCACGCAAGGTGGCAACGGGACGGTTATTCACCAAGTCCGCGTATTCCTGGTAATACTCGTAGGAACCGTTTTGGACCGCCTTTTGCAGGGTCTGGATCACGTCCGGGTTGAAGGCGTGGTATTCGCCGCCGTGGACGTACTTCAGCAAGCCGCCCTGATCGATGCCTTTGCTCTGGCGACCCGCCAATTTGGCCGAGACTTTCACGTCCTCTTCCAAGTCGCTGAATGTGGCGCCCTGAATACGGCTCGGCGTGCCCGTGAAACACAGATCGACCACTTCGTCGCTGAGGCCAATGGCTTCAAACAGCTGTGATCCGCGGTAGCTCGCGATGGTCGAAATACCCATCTTGGACATGATTTTCATCAGGCCCTTGTTGATGGACTTGCGGTAGTTTTTCGCCAGGCGATTGCGATCACCCACCAGTTCGCGCGATTCGACCAAGTCGTCGATCAAACGGTACGCCAGGTAAGGGTAAATCGCCGTCGCACCGAAGCCGATCAGCACAGCCATTTGATGCGAGTCACGCGCGCTGCCGGTAGATACGATTAGGTTGCACTGGCAACGCAGCCCGCGGTTAATCAAATGATGGTGCACGGCACCGACGACCATCGCCGCCGGGATCGGCACGCTGCCTTTGTCCAAGTGACGGTCCGACAGGACGATCAGGGTGTTACCCGCCCGAACGGAGGCCTCAGCTTCCGCGACTAGCCGCTTAATGCCCGCCTGCATGGTTTCTTTGCCGGCATCGAAGAAGATGTGATGAACGCTTGAGCGAAAGCCCGGGCGATCCAGCTCCAACAGCTTGGCGAACTTCGACGGCCCTAGAATGGGCGACTTCAAGATCACACGCGCCGCGTGCTCAGGTGATTCTTCGAAGACGTTGCGCTCGGCACCGATGCAGGTTTCAAGGCTCATCACGACCGCTTCACGCAAGGGGTCGATCGGCGGGTTGGTGACCTGGGCAAACTGTTGGCGGAAGTAGTCAGCGATATTGCGCTGCTTCATCGACAACACCGCCATCGGCGTGTCATCGCCCATCGAACCGACCGCTTCCTGACCATTTTCGGCCATCGGTCGAATCACCTGGTCACGCTCCTCGAAGCTCACCAGGTACTGCTTCATGTAGGTCTTCAGGTCGGCTTTGAGCTGCTCAACCCGGTGCATGCCTTCGACCAGCTCGCTTTCCAGGCGGATCGCGTTTTCACGCAACCATTTCTTGTAGGGCTGACTGCTCTTTAGCTGGCCATCAATTTCGCTGGTGTGCATCACACGGCCGGTTTCGGTGTCCACCGCCAGGATCTGGCCCGGGCCAACACGGCCTTTGGCCACCACGTCGCTGGCTTTGTAATCGTAAGTGCCGATCTCAGACGCCAGGGTGATGAAACCATTTTTGGTGATCACGTAGCGCGACGGACGCAGGCCATTACGGTCCAACAAGCAGACCGCGTAACGCCCCTCGGTCAGGACCAAGCCCGCCGGCCCATCCCAGGGCTCCATGTGCATCGAGTTGTAATCATGGAAGGCGCGCAATTCAGCGTCCATGCCTTCCACGTTTTGCCAAGCAGGCGGTACCATCATGCGCACAGCACGGAACAGATCCATGCCACCGGCGACCAGCACCTCGAGCATGTTGTCCATTGACGACGAATCAGAGCCGTGGGTGTTGACGATGGGCTGGATCGCATCGATATCCGGCAACATCGGCGTCGAAAATAGGCTCGAACGCGCCCGTGCCCAGCTCCGGTTACCCTGGATGGTGTTGATTTCGCCGTTGTGCGCCAACATCCGGAATGGCTGAGCCAGCGGCCAACGGGGCAGCGTGTTAGTCGAGAAACGCTGGTGGAACACACAGATGTGTGAGGCCAGACGCGGATCCGCGAGGTCCAAATAAAATGCCGGCAAGTCCTTGGGCATCATCAGGCCTTTGTAGCTGATGACGCGGCGTGACATTGAACAGACGTAGAAGTCGCTATCGTCCGCCAGTTCAAGCGTTGCCTCGCGGTACGCCATGAACAACGCCGTGTCGAAGCTCGCTTCGCCCATGGAGCCTGCATTGATAAAGACCTGCTCAAACCGGGGCAGCTGATCGATCGCAATCGGACCCAATGACGCGGTGTCCGTCGGCACCACACGCCAGCCAGCGACGGATACGCCACGGGCGGTCAGCTTCGCTTCGACAACCGCGCGGGCGTTAGCCGCCTTTTCGTCGTCCTGTGACAAAAACAACATACCGGCGGCAAAGGTCGCGTCTAACTCGGTGCCAATGGCTTCCTCGCCGACTTCACGCAGGAAGTCCACGGGCGCCGCCAGCAGCAGGCCGCAACCGTCGCCGGTTTTACCATCTGCCGCGATACCACCGCGGTGCGTCATGCAGGTCAACGACTCAATGGCCGTGCTCACCAGTTGATGGCTGGCATCGCCATTCATGTGCGCTATCAAACCAAAACCGCAGTTGTCGCGGAATTCGCCGGGCGTGTACAAAGCTTTTGTCAAAGTAGCATCCTCAAATTTCCCCCAATTGCGACGGCTATCCCGCCCTGCCGAGCGGGTCCATCCACTGGCATCAGGCGAGATTCCTATAGCAACGACCACTGGGCGGATGCGCCCGATCGTTATTGGGGCGGGCTGGGCGACTTAGCGCCGTGCCTCTCTTATCTGGTTTTGGAGGCCCTCAAATGAGCGCACCCAAAACCCTTGTTCGATTATGATCGCCGGCAAGCTTGATGTGGCCGCTTGGGCGTCTTCACGCGTTCGATAGTCACCGGCAATGAGCACAAACCACGGTTTTCCTTGGTGGATAACCTCAACAATTCGGGCGTCAATGTCCGTTGGCAGTCGATTCTTTTGGACCATTGCCGCAGCAAAGTCCCGCGTTCCAAAGAGCTGCAGGGTAAAGGAACTGGCGCTTTTAGACAAGATTTGCGCCTCGTCAGCCGCTGTCACCCGGGGTACGGGCGTAGGTACGGGCGTAGGTACGGGCGTAGGTACGGCGGCTTCTGCCGGACCGCTTGCCGCGTCCTGAACTGGGGCCCTGGTCGCCGGGGCGAACACAACAACGCTGCTAACTTTCGGTGCGGGCGCCTGTGCGGCCGCCACCTGCGGTAATGGCAACGCAACGGGCTCAGCGGGCGCGGGCAAGGCGGCCGCGATCGCCGCATCCGACAACAGCGGTTCGAGGTCAGGCGCCTCAACGGGGGCCTGTTCAGCGGCCCTGACGGGCGCCGGCGGGTCAGCCAACGGGGCTTGAATCTGCGCTTCCACGGCGGCCATTAATTCGCGCGTGCTGAGCGGCGTGGTTCTCGGTTGATTCGCGTCAGACACTGGCTGAGGCACGTCGGCTGCAGGCTCGACGCTGTCGCTGATGGCGGCTTCCGCACCAGAGGCGTCGGCGCTGCCCGCTTGGTGCCATTGCCAGACCCAGGCGCCAGCTGCGCCAAACGCCAGCACCAAGGCGACGGCGAACACGGCCAACACGCGCTTGCGCCCACCGGCGGGACGCGCCACCAGGGGCAGGCCGTTGCGCTTGTTGGACAGCATCTCCAACACGGTCGCGGGGTTACCCGCCGCTGCCGCGATCAACGCGGTGCGATCCAGCTGGGACAGGCCGTCACCCTCCCAGGGCCCATCATTTAAATGCGCATTGATCAGCTCGTCGGCTTCGTCATCGCTGAGCGGCACCAAAGAGATGTCATCGATCCGCGCGCCCTGCGGCGAAACTTGGCTCAAACGGCCGCGCTGGGACGTATTCGCCAACAACAGCACCGCGACACCATCGCCGTCCTCAGCCGCCAAACCAACGCGGCTGAGCAGGGCCAACACCGCGTCCTCGGCATGCTCTGCATGATCCACCACAACCAATGTATGAAAGCCGGCGGCCCGGGCCGTTCGGGCTTGTTCACGAACCTGCATGAGCGAGCCACGCAAATCCGTTGCCGTAACGCCAAGTTGACGCGTCAGCGTGGCCAATAACGCATCGGGTGCCACCGGTGCTGACACTTTAATGAGGCGAACATCATCACCACCCAAGGACTGGGCTACGGCCGTTTTACCAAAACCGCTTGGGGCCACCAGCTCGGCGACGCCGGGGTCAAAGCGCAGCCAGTGTTCAAGGACTGATTGCGCCCGAGCGCCGCTACCGACCAGGTGACTCACGAGCAGCACTCAGCCAAAGTCGCCGCCAGCGCATCGGGGTCAAATTCGGCGGTGATAACGGCACTGCCCATGGGCTTGGGCAGGACCAGGCGCAGCTGACCGGCGTCGACTTTCTTATCCAGCCCCATGTGGTGCATAAAGTCCGCAGGCGTCATGCCCGCCGGCACCGATACGGGCAAATCGGCCGCAAACAGCAATGCCTCAAGCCGCTCGACACTGGCGTTGTCAGTCCAGCCCATTCGCGCCGACAACCGCGCCGCCATGACCATGCCAACGGCGACCGCTTCACCGTGCAACAACCCGCGGTATTGCTCGTGCGCTTCGATGGCGTGGCCAAAGGTATGCCCCAAATTCAACAGCGCACGGCGGCCGGTTTCACGTTCGTCATCGGCCACAATGTCCGCCTTCATCTGGCAGGACACGCGAATGGCCTCCGTCATCGCCGCGCTATCGCGAGCCATCAGCCCAGCCATGTTGGCCTCAAGCCACTGGAAAAACTCCAGGCTGCCAAGGGCACCATACTTGATGACCTCGGCCAAGCCGGCGGACCACTGCCGCTGGGGCAAGCTGGCCAGGGTGTCGGTATCGATCAGTACGCTGAGCGGCTGATAAAACGCGCCGATCATGTTTTTACCCTGCGGATGGTTGACCGCTGTTTTACCGCCAACACTCGAATCCACCTGGGCCAACAAGGTCGTGGGTATTTGGACAAAATCCGCGCCGCGTTGATAGCAGGCCGCGGCAAAGCCGGTCATATCCCCAACCACGCCACCGCCCACGGCGACCAGGACGCATTTGCGCGAGAACCGCTCGGTCATCAGCAGCGACCAAATGCCCTCGACCACATCCAACCGCTTGGAGGCTTCACCCGCCGCGAACTGGTAGCGCAGCACACGGGCGTGGCCGAGCTGGGCTTCGATCGCATCCAGATACAGTGGCCCGACGTTGGAGTCGCTGACCAAGAGTATTTCCCGGTGCGGCAAATAGTCAGACAAATTCTGGCCGATGAGCCCGGATGCAATGTTGATGGCATAACTACGCTCGCCCAAGGCGACCTGTACAGTGGCACTCATAAAGTCGCAATTCGCTCCAATAAACGTTCAGACAAGGTTTTCGGGCTGACTCGGTCCGTGTGCGCCGTAAAACTTGCGACCGACTCATACCACGGCCCGCGACGTTCGAGAAGGCGCGTGAGCAATTGTTCCGGGTCACCGCCCTGCAGCAGTGGACGGTTGGGGTCGCTGCCGACGCGTCGCACCAATTCGCCGACGGTGGCCTTGAGGTAAATGACGAAGGCGTCGCTGGTGATTAAGTCTTGGCGGTTTTCCTCGAGCTCGACGACACCGCCGCCCGTGGACAACACCGTGCGCGGGCCGGACA
>CAKZQE010000317.1 GCA_937139465.1 uncultured Gammaproteobacteria bacterium | reverse complement strand
TTCACTCGCTGGCAGTGACGGAAAAGCGCGGCGGATTTCGGGCGTGGACCGTGCTACTGGCGATCTCGGCCTTTTGCCTATCCTTGCTCGGCACCTTCTTGGTGCGAAGCGGCGTGTTGACTAGCGTTCATGCCTTTGCATCGGACCCCGAGCGCGGCCGTTTTATCCTGTACTTCCTCGCCATTGTTATTGGCGGCAGTTTGTCGCTGTACGCGGCGCGGGCCAGCCAGCTCAAAAGCGTGGGCTCGCCGCACTGGTTCAGTCGCGAAGGGTTTTTGCTGAGTAACAACCTGCTGTTGGTCGTCGCGGCCTTGATGGTGTTGCTAGGGACGCTGTACCCGCTTGCCATCGACGCCCTCGGCATGGGTCGGGTATCTGTCGGCCCGCCGTATTTCAATGCCTTGTTCGCACCGCTGGCCGTGGTGATGTTTGCGCTGATGGCGGTCGGCCCAATGGCACCATGGTCACGCCCCGATAGCGCCTGGATCTGGGGCACGATGCGTTGGGTTCTGGTGGCGACGGCCGTGGTCACCGTGCTGGTGGGTCTGGCGACGGGGCAGTTCAAATTCTGGAGCAGCCTCGGAATTGCAGCCTCGGTGTGGCTCAGCCTGGGCACGCTGGTGGACCTGTTTATGCGCATTCGCGGTAACAACCCCTGGGCGCGATTGCAGCGCCTCGGGGCTGGGTACGCGGGCATGGTAGTGGCGCATTTGGGCGTCGGGGTGCTGACCTTTGGCGTGGCCATGGTAAGCGGTTACAACATGGAGCGTGACCTGCGCATGCAGGTTGGCGACAGCGCAGAACTAGGGGGCTATCGCTTTCAGCTCGAACGCCTCGAAACCGTCGCTGGCCCCAATTGGGACGCCGATCAGGCAGTCGTGGCCATTTATCGCGGTGATGAATTTGTTGCCGACGTGTTGCCGCAAAAACGTCGCTACCGCGTCAGTGGCCAGGTCATGACCGAAGCGGGCATTCACAACCGCTGGGACGGGGATCTGTTTGTGGCCATGGGCGAACCGCTTGAGGGCGCCTGGGCGATTCGCCTGCGGGTTAAGCCCTTCATTAACTTCCTGTGGCTCGGCTCTGCGATCATGGGTTTGGGTGGTGCGATTGCCCTGTTTGACCGCCGCTACCGTGTTCGCCTCGCGGCCAAGCTGCCTTTGGTTGGGCAACCAGCATGAAGCGCTTATGGTTTGCGTTGCCGGTGCTGTTTGCCATCGGGCTGGGGCTTTTGTTCTCGCGGGGCCTAGAGTTGGACCCGCAGGCCATGCCGACCGCATTGGTTGACCAACCGTTGCCGGCGGTTTCTGTGCGGGTGCTTGGCTCGGACACCATGGCCAGTCCGGCGGACATTCAGGGCCCCGCGTTGATCAACGTTTGGGCAACCTGGTGCATTTCCTGTGTGGTCGAACATCCGTACTTAAACGAGCTGTCTAAAACGGTGGCTATTTACGGTTTGAATTACAAAGACGCCGATGACAAGGCACTGCAATGGCTCCAAGAGAAGGGCGATCCGTATCGCATGAATTTTGCGGATACGGACGGCCAGCTTGGCCTGGAATTTGGCGTCACAGGGGCACCGGAGACCTATTTGGTGGATGGTGCTGGACGCATTGTATTGAGGCATCAAGGCGTGATGGATGCCGCTGTTTGGGAGCGTAAATTTGCTGCGTATTTTTAGGTCACTCACGGTGGTGCTGGTTTGCTGGGCTGGCCTTGCGGGTGCGGCGGTTGATCCGCTGAATTTCGACACGTTGGAACAGGAATCGCGTTTTAAGGCGCTGGTGCAGGAACTGCGGTGCCCCAAGTGCCAAAACCAAGCCATTGGGTCCTCCGATGCCCCCATCGCCCAGGACATGCGTAAAAAAGTGTACGAGCTCATGATCGAGGGCGAGTCGGACGAGGGCATCATTACCTGGCTTGAAGCGCGCTACGGCAGCTACATCCGTTACACGCCCCAGTTTGGTGGCTCGACCCTCTGGCTGTGGGTGATTCCGCCGGCGTTGCTGGTGCTCGGCGGTGTCATTGGCCTGCGATTTTTGCGCAACAAACAGGGGCTCACCGATGCCCAGCGAGTGGCCGCGGATCAACTACTTGAGACCGACACATGATTGAATGGCTGTTGTTGGGTTCGTTAACTGCGCTGGTATTTTGGGTGGTATGGCGGGCGCATTTCCGCGCGGTTGGGCCAGATGATGTCAGCTCCCAGGCTGCGGCCCGACTGATTTGGCAGGGCCGACTTCAGGACCTAAAAAAGCGCCGGGAAGAGCTGACCGAGGCCGCATATCAGGCGGAACTTGACCGCATTCGGGCTGGCGTGTTGGCCGATGCCGGCAGTGAGGACCGGGCCCACTCGCAGGGGCCTTTTGTCATCGCCTTGGCGTTATCGCTGGTGGCGATCTTTGGGTCTGCCATCTGGGGGTATCAGCAGTTTGGCGGCATGGAGCAGGTTCGCTACACCCTGGACGGCCAGCAGCTGCAGGACGACTTGGACCGTGCCGACAGTCTGGAGCAGGCCATCGCAGTGGTGTCCGCCAGCCTTGAACGCTTCGACACGCCGGAGCGATTCTTTTTACTGGGTCAGCTATTTGAGCAGGGCGGCCGTGTCGCTGAGGCCTACACGGCCTTTGCCAAGGCGCGCGAGCTGGCGGAATTGGACGCGCTGTATGCGGATGTCGTGCCCGAGTTTTTGGCCTGGGAGGCACAGACCCTGCTGTTTTCAGACAACAGCCAAGTCGACCGAGCGGCGTCCATCGCCCAGCGCTCCTTGGCTTTGGACCCGGAACAGACCGTTGCCCTCGGGGTGATGGGCGTGGTCGGCTTTGAGCGGCGAGACTTTGCACTGGCGGCGGAACACTGGGAGCGCTTGTTGGCGCTGACTCCGATGGACTCGCCAGACCGTGTTGT
Source organism: uncultured Gammaproteobacteria bacterium (assembly GCA_937139465.1). GTDB lineage: Bacteria > Pseudomonadota > Gammaproteobacteria > Pseudomonadales > Litorivicinaceae > Litorivicinus. The sequence continues at coordinate 732 of CAKZQE010000317.1, read as the reverse complement.
GATTGCTCAGGGTCTGACCGCGGCGCGCGAAGCCTTGGGCGAGGGTGGTCCGACCTTAAAGCTCGTGGTCGAAGCCTCCCCCACGGTCAGTCTGGATCCCAACACGCCGGTGTTCGTTTATGCCCGGACGGGGGCCAGTGAGCCGGCGCCCTTAGTGGTCGCGCGGGTTCGCTTTGGTGACCTGCCGACGCGGCTGGTACTAAGCGACGCGATGCGCATGGGCCCGATGGGAGGGCTGGGTGATGCCGACACCGTCGAGGTCGTTGCACGTGCCGCCGTCAGCGGCGCAGTCGCGCCCAAGGCCGGTGATTGGCAGGGGTTAGTCGGCGGCGTCAGCGTACAGGCCGGCGAGGTAACGCGGATCGTGATCGACACCGTCCTGTAATGGGGCAGTACGTGGGTAGCACGGTTTTACCGATGTCGCGTGTGGAAACGGCGGTTTTGGCGCGTATGGGTGTTAGTATGCTAAGAGCGCGGGCCGGCTAACGCCGAGCCCTGGTAGGCGAAGACGCAGGACTAGGAGACGGGCGTTGGAATTTGGATTGCGAGAATGGGCCATTGTGCTTGGATTTTTGGCCATCGGGTTTGTGTTGTGGGACGGTGTTCGCCGCTCGCGATCGGCGTCCAAGTACAAGTTGCCGTTCAAGATGAACACCCAGCAGGAAAAAACCTCGGAGGTTCTGATGATAGGTCTCTACAAACGCTTTTAAGATCTGTTGATCAAGATGTTTT
>CAKZQE010000316.1 GCA_937139465.1 uncultured Gammaproteobacteria bacterium | reverse complement strand
ATCATAGTCGGACAGTTCAAGTTCGGAAACAAAACGCTCGATTTTTTGCGCGGGCAGCTCCGGTAATTCGGCTCGCACTCGGTCGATTAGCTGCTCGGTGACTTCCAGCGGTAGCAGGTCAGGGTCGGGGAAGTAGCGGTAGTCGTTGGCTTCCTCTTTGGAGCGCATGGAGCGCGTCTGGTCCTTGTCTGGGTCGTACAAGCGGGTTTCCTGAACCACGGCGCCGCCGTCTTCAATCAGCTCGATTTGACGCTCGATTTCGTGGTTGATGGCTTTCTCGACGAACTTGAAGCTGTTGATGTTTTTGATTTCGACCCGCGTGCCAAACTCAGCTTGGCCCTTGGGGCGGACGCTGACGTTGGCGTCACAGCGGAATGAACCTTCGGCCATGTTGCCATCACAGATCCCAAGCGCGCGCACAATGCCATGGATCTTTTTCAGGTACGCCACCGCTTCGCGGGCGTTGCGCAAGTCCGGCTCCGATACGATTTCGATCAGCGGTGTGCCGGCGCGGTTTAGGTCAATGCCGGTCATGCCATCGAAGTCTTCATGCAGGCTCTTTCCGGCGTCTTCTTCGAGGTGCGCGCGGGTGACACCGATGCGGCGTACGTCCTGACCCTCGAGCTGAATGTCGACATGGCCGTGTTCGACGATGGGGTGAAATAGCTGGGTGGTTTGGTAGCCCTTGGGCAGGTCTGGGTAGAAGTAGTTCTTGCGATCGAAGGTGCTGCGGGTATTGACCACCGCGTCAATCGCCATACCAAACATCGCCGCGTACTCAAATGCGCGGGCGTTAGGGACGGGCAGGGTGCCGGGCAACCCCAAGTCCAGCATATTGGCCTGGGTGTTGGGTGCGGCGCCGTAGCGCGTTGACGATCCAGAAAAGATCTTTGATTCGGTGGCCAGCTGCGTGTGCACTTCCAGACCAATCACGGTTTCCCACATCATGCTGCGCCCTCCAGTGCCATCGGCGCCCGCTGCTGGTGCCAGTCCGTTGCCAGTTGAAATTGATGAGCCAGTTGCAGCATGCGCGCCTCGTCGAAATGTTGGCCGAGGACCTGAAGGCCAATGGGTAGCCCGTTGACCTGGCCGCAGGGAATTGACAGCCCAGGTAGGCCTGCCAAGTTAGCCGAGATGGTGTAGACGTCCTGCAAGTACATATCCGCCGGATCATCTGATTTTTCGCCGATGCGGAACGCGGGGGTTGGCGTGGTTGGGCCGGCGATCACGTCCACGGTTTCAAAGGCACGCAGGAAATCGTTTTTGATCAGGCGGCGGATCTGCTGGGCTTTGACGTAGTAGGCGTCAAAGAAGCTGGCGCTGAGGGCGTAGGTGCCAACCAAGATGCGGCGCTGGACTTCCAGGCCGAAGCCTTCGGAGCGCGAGCGGCGATACAGGTCCTGAAGGTTTTCGGGGTTGTCACAGCGGTGGCCGAACCGGACGCCATCAAAGCGCGACAGGTTAGCGCTGGCCTCGGCGGGTGCGATTACGTAGTACGCCGCTAGCGACTGAGCCAGGTTGGGCAGTTCCACGGGGACCAAGACCGCGCCTTGGGCTTCTAATTCGGCCAAGGCGTCACGGGTTGCCTGGGCCACCTGGTCATCGAGCTGTTGGCTGAAAAATGCTTCCGGCACGCCAATTCGCAGACCCTTAACGTCCTGTGTCAGCAGTCGGGTGAAGTCCTCGCTGCCTTCGGTGGCGCTGGTGGAATCCTTGGGGTCATGGCTGGCCATGGCGCCCAGCATCAGG
>CAKZQE010000315.1 GCA_937139465.1 uncultured Gammaproteobacteria bacterium | reverse complement strand
AGGAGAACGACTGCACTCGACATCGCCGCTTTATTAAAGATCTCTGGCAGTTCGCTCATCTTCAATGTGCGAGTGATGAATAGACTCAGAACAAGGGCATAGGCTACTGCGATAGCGCTGGCTTCGGTCGGTGTGAAAATACCCCCGAGGATACCACCAAGGATAATAACGGGCGTCAGCAGAGGCAGAAACGCACTCCGCGCGGCTTGGCCTCGTTCACGCCAACTCGCTTTTTTGCTCGCCACAGGGAAATCGTATTTGCGCGCCATGACTGAGGTGATCGCCATCAGAGATACACCCACCAGAATGCCCGGCACCAGGCCCGCGGCGAACAGCGCTGCAACCGACACCTCCATGGTGTAGGCGTAGATAATCATGATGCCGCTCGGCGGGATGATAGGGCCTATAACCGAGCTAGCTGCGGTGATTGCCGCTGCGAATTTACGTTTATAACCATTCTTCTCCATTGCCGGGATCAGCATCGACCCCAGCGCACTGGTGTCGGCCACCGCGCTGCCGGATAGGCCGGCAAACAGCATCGAGCTGAAAATATTCACATGGGCTAGGCCGCCGCGGATGTGCCCGAGCAGTGATTGGCTAAACGACACCAGCGACAGCGTGATGCCACCGCGGTTCATCAGCTCGCCGGCGAGCATAAAGAAGGGAATCGCCATCAGCGGAAAGCTATCGATGCCGTTGTAGATATTGCGAAATAGCAGCGGGATGTCCCGGTCCATGTCCAGCAGCAACAACAAGGACCCAGGGGCCGCCAGCATGGCGAAAAACACCGGCATGCCCACCAGCAGTAGGATTAAGAACAGTGGTAAAAACCAGGTCAGCATGGCGTTTTCCCGGTCAGTGTCAGGCGCAGATGGCGCAGGGTAAGCTCTAGCATGACGCCGAGCATGGTGAAGTAGCACACCGCCATGGCGAGGTAGATCCAGGCCCGGGGCAGATTGAAACTGGCGGCACGGGTGCGAAAGCCGCGCTGGAAAAAGTCGATCGACAGGTCACTGAGCAACACCAGAATCGCGCAGCAAAACAGCATCAACACCAGGTTCAGTGCTTGGCCCATTTTGACCGGTAAACTGTCCGGCAGCAGCGTAATCGCGACGAAATCGCCCTTGCGCAGGGCCGGCGCGGCGACCAACGCCATCATCCAGATCATCAGGGCCCGCGCAGCCTCTTCGGGCCAGGGCAGGGCGTTATTGACAACGTAACGCATGAACACCTGCAACAGGATGCTGGCGACCATCAGGGTTACCAGTATCCAGGCGACGTTAAGGCCTATCCGTCCGAGGCCGTCGTTGAGGCGGGTCAGCACCTTCAGCGGCGCGTCAATCCAAAGCATGTTCCGTCCATTCATTATTGTTGTCGGAGCGGTGATTTACAGGGCGTCTAGTCGTCCCAATTTACCCTGTCCAAATAAAACCGGTGGTGCGGACTGGTGCGCGAAGGCCTGCACCTGTCCAAGCAATATATCGTGATCGCCCGCTGCGATGGGCTGGTGCAACTCGCAATCGAACCACGCCAGCGCGTTGGTCAGTCGCACGCGGCCGCTGTCCAAGCGCGTCACGTCTACGCCGTTAAAGCGCTCAACCTGCTCGCCCTTGGTGAACTTCCACACCAGATCCGCGTCGGCTTCGGTCAGGATATTCACACAATAGCCGCCGCCTTTGGCAAAGGCGTCATAGCAGTTAGAGTCATGCTGAATAGACCACAGCACCAACGCAGGTTCCAGTGAAACCGAGGCAAAGCTATTGCAGGTGAGGCCGACGTCTTGACCGTCGTGGTGGGTGGTGACGATGGCAACGCCCGTCGCCCACTGACCTAGGGCATCACGTAAGGCGCGGCTCATGGCACTTCCTGGCCGGTTGCGGCCTCATAGATGGCGAACCATTGTTGGCGATCGATGCTGACATCCATTGCGCTGGACAGGGTGCCAATACGGTCGAGGTTGTTGGTGCCCATAACCGGCAGAATGCCCGCTGGGTGTGCCAACAGCCACGCGATGGCCACCGCGTCCAAGCCCACATTGGCACTGTCTGCGATGGGTTGCATGACCGCGCGCAGGGCCGTGGCTCGATCTGAGTTCCCGAACAGCGCGCCGCCGGCCAGGGGTGACCATGCCATGGGTTTGATCCCCAGGGTCTGGGCCTTGGCGATGTCGCCGTTGACGAAGGCATTGGTCGCCAGTGGGCTAATTTCAATTTGGTTGGTGACCAGTGGGTGGCGCATGTGCGCCTGCAGCAGGTCCAGATCCCAAGGTTTGAAGTTGCTGACGCCCGCGGCTTTGATCTTGCCCGCGTCAATCAAATTATCCAGCGCACGGCCGGTGTCCGCCGGGTCCATGAAGGGATCGGGGCGGTGAATCAGCAGCAGATCCAGCGCGTCAATGCCCAAGCGTTGCAAGCTGGTCTCAGCCGACGCGGTGACGTGCTCGGCACTGGTGTCGTAATACTTCACGCGCCGGTCCGGGAAATGGTCGGACAGCAGCATGATGTCGCACTTGCTGATGTGCTGGCAGGCGTCTTTCAGGTCGGGGCGGCTTTTTAGCGCGCGGCCAAACAGAGCCTCGCAGGCGTAGTCGCCGTAAATATCGGCGTGGTCCAGCGTGGTGATGCCCTGCTCAAGGCAGGCTTCAATTTTGGCAATGACGCGGCCGTCGCTGGTGTCTTGGTCGTCGGCTAGGCGCCAAAGGCCATAAACCAGTCGGCTAAAGAGCGGCAAGCTGTCATGCAGGGAAACCATTTCCATTATCGGCGTTCTCCGATGCCTAGCGGCGTGTGGGGAGTGGATGGGGGTACGCGGCCGTATTCTACCGGAAGCGAACAGGTTTTTAGTTCCGGTAACACCTTGGTGCCAAAGATTTCGCACTCTTTCAGGTGCGGGTAGCCGCTAAAGATAAAGGCGCGAATGCCCATGGCGCGGTAGCGTTCGATCTTGGATAGCACCTGATCAACGCTGCCGACCAGGGCGGCGCCGCAACCACTGCGGGCGCGGCCAACGCCAGTCCACAGGTTGGCCTCGGTGTAGCCCTTGGCATCCGCCATCATGCGGTTTTGAACCTGCAGGTTAACGCCCATGGTTTTGGCGTCCAGGGCGCGCTGCTTAATCATTTCGCCTTGCTCGTCGTCCAGCTGGCTGACCAGATGGTCAGCGTAGTCGCGGGCCTCGGCTTCGGTGTCGCGCACAATCATGTGGACGCGCAGGCCATAGTCCAGCACACGGCCATGGGCCTCGGCGCGCGCATGCACCGCACGCATTCGCTCGGCCAGGTTGTCTTCGGTTTCGGGCCACATCAGGTAAACGTCGCAGTGGCGTCCGCACAGTTCCAGTGCCGGCGGGCTGTAGCCGCCGAAATACAGCAGCGGTCCGCCGTTTTGCTGGTAGGGGCGCACGGGATCGGTGCTGAGCCCCTTGAGCTGGTAGATCTCGCCGTCGTAGTTGATTTCGTCTTGTGTCCAGGCCTGCTTCAGGATCTCGACCACTTCGTGGCTTCGGCGGTAGCGCAACTCGGCGCTGGCGTCCTCGCCTGGGAAATTGGAGCTGATCACGTTCAGCGTCAGCCGGCCTTTCAGCATGTGATCCAAGGTCGCCACAGTGCGGGCCAGCATGGCCGGGTGCAGTTCGCCGCAGCGAATGGCCGCCAGCAGGTTGATGTTATGGGTCAGGGGCGCCATGCCGCTGGCAAAGGTCAGGGTGTCTTGGCCGACCTGGTAGCTCGATGGGCACAGGACGTTGCGAAACCCGAGCTCGTCGGCGCGCTTGACGATTGCGCTGGTGTTTTCCCAGCTCGAGCGCAGATCTGGATTCGGCACGCCCAGCAGGTCATAGTCATCGGAGCACAGTGGTGCAAACCAGGATACTTCGCTGGCCTCAAGGTCTTGGCTTTTGACGGGCACGATCGACATGCATTGCTCCGAAGCTGGAGTGGGTGAGCGGCGAATGTATCAATGATAAATCAATCTGTATAGACTGCCGCCATGAGTGAACTGCCCCTGTACCTGAAAATCGCTGACTACCTGCGCCGCGAGCTGGCGGGCGGGCGTTACCGCGTGGGCCAAAAGTTACCGACCGAGGCCGCCTTCGGGCGCGAGCTCTGCGTTGCCGTTGGGACCCTGCGCAAATCTTTGTTGGCGCTGGAAAACGAGGGTCTGCTTGAACGCCGCCAGGGTAGCGGGACCTATGTAAAAGCCCTGCCTGAAGCGGGCCAGTACCCGCTGTTTCATCTTGAGTTGCACACCGGTGGTGGTGAGCCAGCCGGCGATATTTTGGGCCTCAATCAAGCCACCACGGATCAGTTCGCGCCGGCCCAGCACATTCGCCGACGCCGCCGTTTGGATGACCCCTGGGTCGCGGTTGAGGACATTTGGGTCCGCACCCATGAGCAACTGCAGTTGGAGTGGATCACTCCAGCGCTTTACCAGATGTACCGGGAGCGCCTGCAACTGTGGGTTGCCA
>CAKZQE010000314.1 GCA_937139465.1 uncultured Gammaproteobacteria bacterium | reverse complement strand
GCAGGACGTCACGATCCACTTAAACTGGGCGCAAGTACCGCCACCGCCACAAGCCGATGCCAAAAACAAGTTCGAGTCAGCAAGAGTTTGGAGCAGCTTGCCGCCGGCAGGCACAGAAATGGTCTTTTCACCGTTGACGACAATGTTAACTGCACCGCTGTTCACCATGCGGCTGCGCGCAAACAGAATGATCAGCACGAGGGCAAGTACGATTGCCGTGAACATTCCTACGCCGAATAAAATGGTATCCATCGATTGCTAACCCCTTACAAGTCGATTCCGCCGAAAGACATAAAGCCCAACGACATGAGTCCAACGGTGATGAACGTAATGCCAAGGCCACGCAAGCCTTCGGGCACGTCACTGTACTTGAGCTTCTCGCGTATACCGGCCAAAGCAACAATCGCTAGGGCCCAACCCACACCAGAGCCAGCGCCAAATACCACTGATTCGGCGAAGCCATAGTCGCGTTCCACCATGAATAAGCTTGCTCCAAGGATAGCGCAATTCACCGTAATAAGCGGCAAGAACACACCCAAAGCGTTGTACAAAGCTGGAACAAACTTGTCCAAAAACATTTCCATGATTTGGACAATCGCTGCGATTACACCGATGTAGCTCAACAAGCCCAAGAAACTTAAATCGATATCAGGATAGCCCGCCCAAGCGAGGGCGCCATCGGCCAGCAAATAGTTGTAGATTAAGTTATTCACGGGCACGGTAATGGTTAGAACCACGATAACCGCGATGCCCAAACCCAGGGCCGCTTGAATTTTTTTAGAGATCGCCAAAAACGTACACATGCCCAAAAAGAAGGCCAGCGCCATGTTGTCGATAAAAATCGAGCGAATAAACAGGCTCAAATAATATTCCATTACACGCCCTCCTTAGCGACCGTGTGCTTGGCAATAGAGTACTCAGGCTCTTCCACTTGAGCGGGTTTGACGCTTCGTAAAACCCAAATAAAAATACCGATCAAAAAGAATGCACTAGGTGGCAACAGTAATAAGCCATTAGGGTTGTACCATCCACCCTCCGTGACGAGCGGTAAAATTTCGATGCCGAACAATTTGCCTGCCCCGAACAGTTCGCGGACAAAGCCGACGGCTAAAAGTACGACGCTGTAGCCCAAGCCGTTGCCAATGCCGTCCAGGAAACTCAGCCCCGGCGGGTTCTTCATGGCGAAGGCCTCGGCCCGGCCCAGCACGATGCAGTTGGTAATGATCAAGCCGACGAATACCGACAGCTGTTTAGAGATCTCGTAGGCAAAGGCTTTCAAGACCTGATCAACCACGATCACCAACGACGCAATCACGGTCATCTGAACGATGATTCGGATGCTGGACGGAATGTGGTTACGAATCATCGCAACAAACAGGTTCGAGAACGCCGTGACCACGGTCAAGGCGATGCTCATAACCAAGGCAACCGTCATCGACGAGGTCACCGCCAGGGCCGAGCAGATGCCCAGTACCTGAAGCGCAATGGGGTTGTTGGCAAATATTGGGCTGACCAATACTTCTTTTGTACTTGCCATCAGATTTTCCCTTCTTTCAAGTTCGTCAGGTAACCGCTGAAGCCGCTGTCGCCCATCCAAAAATTAACCAGGTTCGACACACCGCGACCGGTCAGGGTTGCACCCGCCAATCCGTCTACGCCGTAACGATCACCGGGGGCTGCGCCACCCTTGACCAAGCGCAATGCGACTTCGCCATCGTCGTAAACATTTTTACCAACCCACTGGGCTTTCCATGCGGGGTTGTCGACTTCACCGCCCAATCCGGGGGTTTCGGCGTGGCTGTAGAACGTCAGACCAGCGACGGTGTTGACGTCGGATTCAAGTGCCATGAACCCGTACAGCGTCGACCACAGGCCGTAGCCATGGATCGGCAGTACAACGCGGTCGGCTTCGCCGTCTTGGTTGCCGTCATACAGATAGACCGACGCGTAGTTGGCCTGGCGACGAATCGAGGCGATGTCTTCGGACTTGTCCAACTGACGTGACGTTGCAGGCTCAGAAGCCGCTTTACGCTGGTCATAAGCGGCGATTTCCTCGTCGCTCCAATCAACGTATAGGCCCGTCGACAGGTCCACCACACGGGTTTCGAACTGCTTAAACTGTTCAGTGATCGGCTTAGCGGCGTCATAAACGCCCGCGGCCTGAACAATGTTTCGCTTACGTTCAGCTTCAGCGTTGAACTGCTGCTGGCTACGCAGGCTAACGGCAGCGCCAGACACGACGACCGAGCACACGATACACAGGCTCAGGGCGACGGTTAGCGTCTTTTTAATGGAGTCATTGTTACTAGACACTGCGAGCCATCCTCCGCTTGATGTTGGCTTGGACTACAAAGTAGTCAAACAGGGGCGCAAACAGGTTAGCGAACAGAATCGCCAACATGATGCCTTCGGGGAACGCCGGGTTAACGCAACGGATCAACACCGTCATGAAACCGATGAGCGCACCGTAGTAGAGACGACCGGTGTTGGTCATCGCGGCCGAGACGGGGTCGGTGGCCATGAAGATCATGCCAAACGCGAAACCACCCACAACCAGGTGCCAGTACCAGGGCACATTGAACATCGGGTTGGTGTCCGAACCGATCAGGTTCAACAGCGTGCTGGTCAGGAACATGCCGACAAACACACCCAGCACGACACGCCAGCTGGCGATACCCATCGCCAACAGCACCGCACCACCGATAAAGATGGCCAGGGTCGACACTTCACCGAAGCTACCGGGCACGTCACCTAGGAACGCGCTCATCCAGCTGAAGTCAGTCACTGCCTGCCCGGCTGCTGCCAGACCTTCAACGCCGTCTGCAGCCATGATGCCCAGTGCTGTCGCACCGGTGTAGCCGTCTGCACCCACCCAAACCGCGTCACCAGAAATCTGCGCGGGGTATGCGAAGTACAAGAACGCACGACCGGTCAATGCGGGGTTAAGGAAGTTCTTGCCAGTACCGCCAAAGACTTCTTTACCCACGACCACACCAAAGCTGATGCCGAGTGCGACTTGCCACAGCGGAATATCCGGCGGCAGCGTCAGGGCGAACAGCACCGAGGTCACGAAGAAGCCTTCGTTGATTTCGTGCTTACGAACGGTGGCGAACAACACTTCCCAGAAACCACCGACGATAAAGGTGGTCGCGTACAGCGGCAGGAACAAGCAGGCCCCGTAAAGCATCGAGGTCAACACACCGGGCTGGGCCCAGTATTCCGCGCCGCCAAAGGTGCTCATGATCCAGCCGGTCATACCGACAGGCGCTTCGGCCGCACCCGCTGCAATCGCTTCCATGGCGTTACCGCCGTGGAAGAACATGCCAGCGAACATGGCGGGGAATGTGCACATCCAAACCGTGATCATGATGCGCTTCAAATCGATACCGTCACGCACGTGAGCGGTGTTTTTGGTTACCGACGGCGGCGAATAGAAAATCGTATCGACCGCTTCGTACAGCGAATACCACTTTTCCCACTTTCCACCCTTGTGAAAGTGTGGTTCCAAGTCGTCAAGCATTCCACGTAATGACATGGCTTAACCCTCTTTCTCAATCGTTGTCAGGATGTCGCGCAAGATCGGACCGTACTCGTACTTGCCCGGGCATACGTAGGTGCACAGCGCGAGGTCTTCCTCGGCCATTTCCAATGCGCCTAAACCGATCGAGCTTTCGGTATCGCCAACGATCAGGGCACGGAGCAGTTGAGTCGGCAGCACGTCCAGCGGCATAACGCGTTCGTAGGCACCGACAGGTACCATCGCGCGCTCGGAGCCGTTGGTGGTGGTGCTGAACGCGAACTTGCGAGCCTTGTTAAACCAGGACACGTAAATCGGCATGACCGAATGACGTTCCTTGCCTGCGCGCAGGTAGTGGAACATTTCGCGGTGGGTGTTTTCAGCCAAGCAGCTGACCTGCAGGTGGAAACGACCCAAGAAGCCCAGCGGGCCCTGCGCCGTGCGACCGCCAAGGACGCTACCGCTGATAACACGGGTCTGGTTGCCGCGGGTCTCGCCAGCGGTCAATTCCTCGAGGCTCGCACCGATGCGGGTTTCTACCAGGCGCGGCTCGCTGATTTCAGGACCGGCCAAGGCGACGACACGACGGGTGTCGAGGCGACCTTGCTTAAATAGGCTAGAAAGCGCGATGACGTCTTGGTAGTTGATCGTCCACACCGGTGTGCCCTCGCCCACCGCATCCAGATGGTGGATGTGGGTGCCGGGCAAACCGGCGGGGTGCGGGCCAGCAAAGGCCTGGGCTTGAACCTGTGAGTTACCGGGCAGGTTCAACTGGGCCGACGGCGCATGGCAGACATAGACTTTGCCGTCAGTCAGCTTGCTAAGGACGTTCAAACCGTCGTTGAACTCGCTGACCTTAGCGGCAATCACCACCGACGGATCGGCCGCCAGCGGATTGGTATCCATGGCGTTAACGAAGATGCTGCTCGGTACGGTGTTCAGTTCCGGCACCTTGCTGAACGGGCGCGTCAACAGCGACGTCCACTGGCCCGACTCGACCAGCTGCGCTTGGACCTGCTCACGGGTTAGCGCGCCAAGGTCGGCGTGACTGGCAAACTCGACATGTTCTTCGATGTCATCAAGCTGGATGACCAACGACTGGAACACGCGTTTTTCGCCACGGTTGACCGACACCACGGTGCCCGCTCCCGGGGCGGTGTACACCACGCCGAGCGACTTTTTGCAGGTAAATACCGGCTGACCAAGTTTGACCTTGTCGCCGACAGTGACCAGCATCGTTGGCTTCATACCGTTGTAGTCGTACCCGACCAAAGCAACCGTGCGAACCTTGCGGCCCTCGCTGATGCTCTGCTTGGGGCCGCCTTCAATGGGCAGATCCAAACCTTTCTTGATCTCTATCATAGAGCTGTTTTCTCCACACCCTGCACACACGGCTTCGCTGCGCGGGCTACACACTTTTAAAAATCAGGTTGTATGAGTTGTTGTTATGCGCGCAATGACTGGCGCGAACAATGAGGCATAAAAACACGCACTCGTTATTACTAAACAGTATATGCGACTGGAGGACAGTTCCGCTAGATGTTCGACCACAATTCAGCATAGCCAGTGGTCTAACACCCATGGCCATCGACAGCCATGGGTGCGTTAAGTTACCAGAGGTAACAAAGAGACTTACAGGGTGGCGAGGGCCTTGTTCTGGGCTTTGGCAACGTTCGGTTCGTAAAGCGCACCGTCGTGCACATTAAGGCCTTTAGCCAGATTCGCGTCATCGGCCATGGCACCGCGCCAACCACCGGCATGGCCGAGCATGCGGCTTAACACCGGTAACACGGCGACGGACAGCGCCTGGGAGCTGGTGCGCGCGACCGCCCCCGGCATGTTTGCCACGCAATAGTGGACAATCCCGTCAACGTCGAACACGGGGTCATCGTGGGTCGTCGGGCGCGAGGTTTCAAAGCACCCACCCTGATCGATGGCCACATCAACCAGCACCGCGCCGGGGCGCATGGTCGCCAAGTCCGCGCGTGACACCAGCTTAGGTGCCGACGCACCGGGCAACAGCACTGCACCGATCACCATGTCAGCCGTTGGCAGCAAATCGGCCAGACTTGAGACGTGGGCCGTTCGCAGCGCGCCCTGGGTTTCAGCGTCGATCGCAGTCAAACGGTCGACGCTAAGATCCAACACCGTGACCTGTGCCCCCATGCCCGCTGCCACGCGTGCGGCGCGGGTACCGACCACACCGCCACCCAACACCAGCACATTAGCGCCCGCCACACCGGGCACGCCACCCATCAACACGCCACGCCCACCACGCCATGAATGCAAGGCCTGAGCGCCGACCTGCGGCGCAAGGGCACCGGCCACTTCACTCATCGGCGCCAGCAACGGCAAGCGCCCCCGTGCATCCATCACCGTTTCAAAGGCAATGGCCGTGGCACCGCTGGCCAGCAAACCGTCGGTTTGAGCCGCATCAGGCGCCAGGTGCAAATAGCAAAACAGGGTTTGCGCGGAGGTCAGACGGGCAATCTCAACCGGCTGCGGCTCTTTGACTTTGACCACCCACTCGCACGCCCAAGTGGCTTCGGTGGCGCCAATCGACGCGCCTGCAGCAACGTAGTCTGCATCGCTAAAGCCAGCACCCTCGCCTGCCGTGGTCTCAACAAGGACCGAATGGCCGTCCGCAACCAATGCCGACACAGCGTGCGGGGTCAGGGCCACACGACGCTCACTGTTTTTGATTTCTTTGACCAGACCTACTTGCATGACGCCAATCCTTATATGAGTTAGTGCTCACAGTGTAAGGACGCGCTCTGGCAGAGGTTACCAACATCGGGCCGCACGGCATGTTAATCTGAAAGAATCATTCGAACTTCGAGCAAAACATGATGGAATCCACCACCCTTGACCGCCTGGACCGGGCTTTGCTCCGCGCAGTCCAGCGTGACGCCCGTCAAAATCTGCAACAGCTCGCAGACGCCTGCGCAACCTCTCCATCCTCAGCCACCCGGCGCCTGCAACGGCTGGAACGTGAGGGCGTGATCACCGGTTACCGAGCGCAGGTCGACCCGGCAAAACTGGGCCTGAGCCAAGATATTTTTGTTGAGCTCAGCCTAACCAGCCAGGATCAGGCCAGCATGGAGTCCTTCGAGCAGGCGATCAAACAGGTGCAACAGGTGCAATCCTGCTGGTTGATGGCCGGCGATTTTGACTATTTGATTCACGTGCTGGCCGCCAACCCTCGGGATTACGAACGCTTGCACCGGCAACTCTCGGAGCTACCCCACGTGATGCGGCTGAAATCGAGCTTTGCCCTGCGGCGCTTGATGGATCGGGATATTTCGGGGGACTGAAAACGCCAACCACCGCATTGGGTGCGGTGGCTGGCGGGGGCCCGACCTTAACAAGGCCAGGTCGACAAGAAGCCTTAGGCTTCGATTGGGTAGGCCGGCAAGGTCGCCTTAACCATCCGGCGCATCATCCGGATGACCTGACAGCTGTAGCCGGCTTCGTTGTCGTACCAGACGTAGACGACAGCGCTGTTGCCATTGGCCTGGGTACTCAGCGAGTCGACGATGCCAGCGGCACGGCTACCAACAAAGTCACTACTGACCGCTTCAGGGCTGTTGGTGTAATCAACTTGCTTTTGCAGCGATGAGTGCAGTGCGATGTGACGCAGGTAATCGTTCAACTCGTCCGCAGTGACGGCGTGCTCGAGCTGGAGATTCAAAATGGCCATGGACACGTTGGCCGTCGGGACGCGAATCGCGTTGCCAGTCAAACGCCCTGCAAAATGCGGCAATGCCTTGCTGACGGCCTGCGCCGCGCCAGTTTCAGTCAATACCATGTTCAGCGGTGCCGCACGTCCGCGGCGGTCGCCTTTGTGGTAGTTGTCGATCAGGTTCTGGTCGTTGGTGTAGGCGTGAACCGTTTCCACGTGACCACTGACAACGCCGTACTTGTCATCCAATGATTTCAGTACCGGCGTGATCGCGTTTGTGGTGCACGACGCCGCCGACAAGATGGTGTCGTTGTCAGCAATATCGCCGTCATTCACGCCCATCACGATGTTTTTGATGTCGCCTTTGCCAGGTGCCGTGAGCACTACTCGGGCGGCGCCTGGGCTACGCAAGTGTTGGGACAAACCGTCGCGATCACGCCACTTACCCGTGTTATCAACAATCAATGCATTGTTGATGCCGTACTGGGTGTAGTCGATCGCGTCGGGCGAAGATGCGTAGATTACCTGGATGGCGGTGCCATTGGCATGGATCACGTTGGTGTCGTGATCCACCGTGATGGTGCCTTTGAACGATCCATGGACACTGTCTCGACGCAACAATGACGCACGCTTAATGAGGTCATTTTCGCCCCCCTGACGCACCACAACAGCACGCAGGCGAAGCGCGGCACCACTCGGACGCTGCGCCAGCATTTCACGGGCTAACAAGCGACCGATACGACCAAAACCGTAGAGCACCACATCGGTGCCCTCGGCCTGCGACTGCTGGCCCTGGGGGATTTTTGATCCCGCCAGCTCGTCGTGCACGAAGTCTTCGAGGGGTTTGTTTGAGAACAGCTTCTTATGACGAATCACCAGCTTGCCAAGGTCAACATGGCACGGTGCCAAGCTCATTTTCTCGACAATACGGAGCACAGGCAGGGTCTCGAATACGCTGAGCTCCTCGCCTTCGATCTGGCGCGCAAACCGGTGCGCTTTAATAATGTCGATAACGCCGCGGTTGACCAGCATGCGACCAGACACACTGATTTCGATGCCTCGCTCCCGGTTCAGACGCCCCACCAGCGGCACCATGTCTTCCGCATTTGCCATGCGGTCGTTCCAGTCAGCTTGATGTGAGGCGTAGGCTTCTTCGGTGATCATCGGTTCTCTCCTTGTCAGACGCCCGAAGTGTAAGGCGACTCACGAAACGGATCAAACGACTTACGACCAATTATTCACGTTATGACCGAATATACATTTTGGTCACTACCTGGCAGTCAGCAGCCCCGCCGCCGACCACAGCGCCACCGCCGTGCCGCGCTTCAATTTACGTGCACCCGACGCCCCTTCCCGCCTTTCGCGTAGGCTGCAATCGCGGCCACCTCAATAAGTACGAACGTGCCCCCCATCCACGCGATTTGGGCCGAGGGATCTATACCTGGCACCACGAACTGCGGGAAAAACGCCGTAAAAATTAGAATCAGTTTCGGGTTTGTCGAGGCAATCCCAGCTTCTCGCCACGCCATGGCGCCAAGCGTCGGCCGGTCAACCTGCTCGAACTCAATGGCGACCTGGGCTGACTTCCAAGCCTGCCAGCCCATCCAGACCAGATAGCCCGCACCAAACCAGCGCACCCACAACAGGGTTTCCGCCCCCTGGGCCATCAAAAACTCGAGCCCGGCGGCCAGTGCGGCAATCATAACTACCATGACCGGGAGCCGCCCTAGCCCGGCGATAATCGCATCCCGTGCGCCCGCTTGCGTGGCGTTAACCAGGGCCAACAAATTGTTCGGCCCGGGGAAGAAATTCATACCAATGCAAGCTGGAACGAATATTAACCATGCTTGCCAACTCATTGTTTTGCCGTGTCTTTATCCTGGCCAAACAAGAGTTTCTTTTCGGCTTCGCTGAACTGTGGGTTACGCAGACCCTCGCCTTTTTCGTATGCCGTTTGGGTGGCGGAACGCGCTTTGATGCGCTCGTACCATGCTTTCAGGTTCGGGAAGTCGTTGAGGTCTTGGGATTGGCGCTCGTAGCTGTTTACCCAGGGGTAGCACGCCATGTCCGCGATGCTGTAGTCACCGACAATATAATCGCGTCCCTGAAGGCGGCGATCCAGAACGCCGTATAGACGACCGGTTTCATTGATGTAGCGCTTTTGCGCGTACGGAATGATTTCGGGAGCGTACTGGTTAAAGTGATGATTTTGACCTGCCATTGGGCCCAGGCCACCCATCTGCCACATCAACCACTCGTTCACCTGAATCTGTAGCCGGGGATCCGTGGGCATGAACTGACCGGTCTTGGCTGCCAGGTAAAGCAGGATCG
>CAKZQE010000313.1 GCA_937139465.1 uncultured Gammaproteobacteria bacterium | reverse complement strand
GATCTGGCTGGTTACTGTCGTCACGGCATCCAGCGGGTTGGCGGTCAAATTCGCCGCCAAACCCGCGGCCATGACCACAATCATGGTTTCGCCCACGGCGCGGGACACGGCCAGCAACACAGAGCCGACGATGCCGGGCAGGGCCGCAGGTAAAATCACCTGCTTAATCGACTCGCTTTTGGTGCTGCCCAACCCATAGGCGGCATCACGTAGCGACTGGGGCACCGCGTTGATCACGTCGTCGGACAGCGACGACACAAACGGAATAATCATGATGCCCATGACCACACCGGCCGCCAGCGCCGACTCAGAAGACACCGTCAGGCCAATGGACTGACCCAGCTCCCTGAAGAACGGGGCCACCGTCAGGGCGGCGAAAAATCCGTACACCACCGTCGGAATGCCGGCCAGGATTTCCATCAGCGGCTTGACGATTGAACGAAGCCGAGGCGAGGCGTATTCGGATAGGTAAATCGCGCTGAACAAGCCCGTGGGGACGGCCACTAACAGCGCGATCACGGAAATCAGCAAGGTGCCGGCAAACAGGGGCACCGCACCGTAGTTACTGACGCCGATACCGGCGTTTTCACCAAACTCAATTTGCGGATTCCACTTCAAACCAAACAGGAAATCCATCGGCGAAATCATGCCGAAAAAACGAATCGATTCGAAAATGACCGAGAACACGATGCCAACGGTGGTAAAGATCGCCACCAGCGAGCACGCAGCCAACACCACTGTAATCGAACGCTCAACCCAGTTGCGGGCGCGAAACTCTGGGTTGACCTTGCGGTAAGCCAAAAAGCCCAGCAGCGCAGCCATCCCCAGCACGGTCGCTGTGACCGCGTTTTGCGAGATGGCCTGCCAACGAACCCAGGCGGTCGCCGCCTCGTCGACCCAGGCCGGCACCTCACCGACTCGAATCCCAGCCACCACGTTCTGAATTTGCGTCAGTGCAATGTCTGGACGGAAATTGTCACCTTGATCTGCGGGGAAGTATTGCTCGGCCAGCGAACGCAACACGGTGTTTTCCACCGCGCTCCAAATCGCAAAGAACAAAAAGGCCGGCACCACTGCGGAAATGGCCGCCCAAAAGCCGTAGTAATGCGGTAGCGAATGCATCGCTTTGATGCCGCCGCGGGACTGGCCTTGGGCTAAAATTGCCCGGCGCGACATAAAAAACCAGGCCGCGCCAATGCCCAACAATACGATGAGCAACAGATTAGATGACATTCGTCGTCTCCATTAAAAAAGAGCTGACCCTTGCGAGCCAGCTCTATCGAACCACTATCGTCGACTGCCTAGTTCAGCATGTCCGCCGTCAATGTCGGCAGATTTTCGATGGCGTCAGCGTAGGTTTCACGCTCTTCGTCGCTCATCGGAATCATGCCAGATTCAGCCAGGATTCCGTCCGGACCCCAGTGCTTGGTCCACTCGCGAGCGTATTCCTGAACACCCGGCACCACACCAACGTGGGCTTTTTTGATGTAGAAATACAGGTCACGTGAAACCGGGTAATCGCCATCGGCAATGGCATCAAAGGTCGGCTTAACACCGCCAACCGCTGCGGCTTTCAACACGTCCGCGTTCTGGTCCAGATACGAGAAACCAAAAACGCCGTATGAGCTAGTGTCTTCCTGGAGTTTTTGTACGATCAGGTTGTCCTGCTCGCCGGCTTCAACATAGGCGCCATCGGTACGCAGGGGACGGCAGGTTTTCGCTTTCGCCCCAGTTGCTTTCAGGATGGCCTTGGCCGCTTCGTTTTGCTTGCAGCCGCCTTTTTCGTTGACCATTTCTTCCCATGAGGCACGGGTGCCGGAGGTGGTCGGCGGACCCATCACGCGAATCGCAATGTTAGGCAAGGACGCGTCGATGTCGCTCCAGTTTTTGTAGTAGTTCGGCACGAACGCGTCACCGGCTTTGTTCGGAACCTGAGCGGCCAGGGCCAACCACAGTTGCTCGCGGGTCAGATCCAGATCCGCGGCGCCGCGGGCCGACGCCAACACAATGCCGTCATAGCCGACTTTAATTTCAGTGACTTCAACGCCCTGCTCAGCACAGACGTCCAGTTCGCCGGTTTTCATGCGGCTAGACGCATTACCGATGTCGATGAATTCGGTGCCGATGCCGGTGCACGCGCCTTTTTTACCGACAGATGATCCGCCTGACTCGACGACCGGTGTTTTCCTGCTCGGCTT
>CAKZQE010000312.1 GCA_937139465.1 uncultured Gammaproteobacteria bacterium | reverse complement strand
ACCAACAGCCGCATCGAAGACTTGCGTGCCGCCGCCGACGTGGCGAAGGGCCAGCAAGTGGCTGCCAGCATCAAGCAAGCCATGGTGGTGCCGGGCTCGGGTTTGGTAAAAGCCCAGGCCGAAGCCGAGGGTTTGGACAAAATCTTTGTCGAGGCTGGCTTTGAATGGCGTGACCCGGGTTGCTCCATGTGTTTGGCCATGAACGCGGACAAGCTCGGCAGCGGTGAGCACTGCGCGTCGACCTCGAATCGTAACTTTGAAGGCCGCCAGGGTGCGGGCGGACGTACCCATTTGGTCAGCCCAGCCATGGCCGCCGCTGCGGCGATCGCCGGCCACTTTGTCGACGTACGGGAGTTTTAATCATGCAGCAATTCATCACACACACCGGATTGGCCGCGCCCTTGGACAAGGCCAATGTCGACACCGACCAGATCATCCCCAAGCAGTATTTGAAGTCGATCTATCGCACCGGTTTCGGTGTCAGCCTGTTCGATGACTGGCGTTATTTGGACGCCGGCGAGCCGGGAATGGACCACTCGACGCGCCGGGTCAATCCGGATTTCGTGTTGAACCAGGATCGTTACCAGGGGGCGTCGGTGTTGCTGGCGCGTCAGAACTTCGGCTGCGGTTCCAGCCGTGAACACGCGCCCTGGGCGCTGATGGAATACGGGTTCCGCGCGGTCATTGCCCCAAGTTTTGCGGATATCTTTTACAACAACAGCTTCAAGAACGGCTTTTTGCCGGTGACCCTGCCAACCGACCAGGTTGATGCGCTGTTCACCTACGTTCAGGCCAACGAGGGCGCCCAGATCACCGTCGACGTCGAGTCCATGCAGGTGCGCGCGGGCGATCTGTGTTTTGACTTTGAATTGGATGAATTCCGCCGCGAGTGCCTGTTGAAAGGGCTTGATGAAATCGGTTTGACGCTGGAGCACAGCGACGCCATCCGCGCCTACGAAACACAACGACGCCAGGTAACGCCCTGGATGTTCCCCAGCGAATAAGGATTGACCATGACACCAGAAGTATTGCTACTGCCCGGTGACGGCATCGGCCCTGAAGTGACCGCACAGGCCGCGCGCGTGCTGGATTGGATGATCGACAACGCGGGCTTGGATCTGGAGCTCAGCGAAGCGCTGGTCGGTGGTGCGGCCATTGAAGCCACCGGTGAGCCGCTGCCGGCTGCGACCCTGAACGCAGCCCGCGAAGCCGATGCGATCTTGCTGGGTGCCGTCGGTGGCCCGCAGTGGGACAGCCTGCCCATGGCGCAGCGTCCCGAACAAGGTCTGCTCGGTTTGCGTGCGGAACTGGATCTGTTTGCTAACCTGCGTCCGGCCATTTTGTACCCGGAACTGGCGGAGGCAAGTTCGCTGAAGCCTGAAATTGTCGCGGGTCTGGATATTTTGATCGTGCGCGAACTGACCGGTGGTATTTATTTCGGCCAGCCCCGCGGCGTTGAAGAGCGCGACGGCGTGCGCACCGGCTTCAACACCTACGTGTACAGCGAGCCTGAAATTGAACGGGTCGGGCGCGCAGCCTTTGAGGCCGCGATGAAGCGTGGCAAAAAGCTGTGCAGCGTTGACAAGGCCAATGTGCTCGAAGTCACCGTGCTGTGGCGCGAAGTCATGACGCGCCTGAGCGCTGAATACCCCGAAGTCGAGCTGTCGCACATGTACGTCGACAACGCTGCGATGCAGCTGGTGCGTGCGCCGAAGCAGTTTGACGTGATTGTCACGGGCAACATGTTTGGCGACATCTTGTCCGACTGCGCGGCTATGCTGACGGGGTCGATTGGTATGTTGCCGTCAGCGTCGTTGGACGTTAACGGCAAGGGTATGTACGAGCCCGTGCACGGCAGTGCGCCTGATATTGCCGGCACCGACAAGGCGAATCCGCTGGCGACTTTGTTGTCAGTCGCTATGATGTTGCGTCATTCACTGGGCCAGGATGCAGCCGCGGACCGTATCGAGCGCGCCGTCCAGAGTGTTTTGGCAGCGGGCCACCGCACCGGCGACATCGCCGCGGCGGGTGACGCTGTGATCGGCACCGAGGCCATGGGCGACGCGGTCATCGCGGCGCTGGCCGCTCAGTAAATCGTTATTTCAAACACAGCAAAGAGGACAGGTTAATGCGAGTAGGTTTAGTAGGGTGGCGTGGCATGGTCGGTTCGGTCCTGATGGATCGGATGCGTGAGTCAGGTGACTTCAAACGCATTGAGGCTGTGTTCTTCACGACATCCCAAGCCGGTCAGCCGGCCCCAAGCGAGTCGGCCGAGCCGACCTTGTTGGACGCCAATGACATCGCGGCGCTGTCGGGCATGGACGTGATTCTGACCTGCCAAGGCGGTGACTACACCGGGGCCGTCCACCCCAAGCTGCGTGCCAGTGGCTGGAGTGGGTACTGGATCGACGCGGCATCGAGCCTGCGTATGAACGACGACAGCCTGATTGTGTTGGACCCGGTGAATCTGCAGGTCATCAAAGACGGGATCGCCAACGGCACCCGCGATTTGATCGGTGGTAACTGCACCGTGTCGCTGATGCTGATGGCCGTGGGCGGGCTGTTTAATGCCGGCATGGTCGACTGGGTCAGCGCCCAGACCTACCAGGCGGCATCCGGTGGTGGTGCGCGTCACATGCGTGAATTGCTGACCGGCATGGGCTATCTGCGCAGCGTCGTTGCCGAAGAGCTGGACAACCCGGCCAGTGCGATTTTGGACATTGATCGCAAGGTCGCAGCGACCCAGCGCAGTGCGGATTTCCCGACGGAAAACTTCGGCGTGCCACTGGCGGGTAGCTTGATCCCTTACATTGACTCGCAGCTGGACAATGGCCAAAGCCGTGAAGAGTGGAAAGCCCAAGCCGAGTGCAACAAGATCCTGCGCACCGCCAGCCCGATCCCGGTTGACGGGACCTGTGTCCGTGTTGGCGCGTTGCGCTGCCACTCGCAGGCGCTGCTGATCAAGTTGAACGCCGACGTGCCCATGGACGAGATCAACCAGATTCTGGCCGAGTCCAACGAATGGGTCGATGTGGTTCCCAATGACAAGCAGGCCACCATGGATCGCCTAACGCCGGTACGCGCAACAGGCACCCTGGATATTCCGGTTGGCCGTTTGCGTAAAACCAACATGGGTGGCGAGTACCTGAATGCCTTCACTGTGGGTGATCAGCTGTTGTGGGGCGCGGCTGAACCGCTGCGCCGTGCGCTGAACATTGTGTTGGACGCGCAATGAAGGTTGCGGTTCTGGGACGCGGCGTCGTAGGCGGCGCTCTGGTCCCAGCCCTGGCCGACGCCGGCTACGAGATCGACGTATTTGCAACGGCGGCCAGTGACGGTGAAGCCGTCCCCGGCGGGCGCGCGGACTATAGCGTCAAGGACATCGCCAGTTTTCAGCCGGGTCAGTACACCTGGGTCATTAACGCCATGCCGGCCGGTGTGGTTGTTGAGGCCCCGGCCCGTGGCGTGTTGCTCGACTTGTCGGGCTCACTCGGTGGACGCTGGTGGAATGACGAGACACCGGCCCCGGGCGAGGTGGTGCGCCTGTTATCGCCTGCCAAAACCGTCGCACTTCGTGTGCTGCAGGCCCTTGGTACTGATCGGGTGTTGTCGGCAGATTTGACGGCGCTGTCACCGGTTAGCCGTCTCGGCAAAAGCGGCGTCGAACGCTTGGCCAAGGAAACCGCGAAAATGCTGAATGGGCAGGGCAAAGACGAAGGTGATATTGCCTTTGATTTGTCAGTCCAGACAGGGTCCTCGGACGCCATCGCTGAGCTGGCGGGGCTGATGCCCTATCAGCTGAGTTGGGGCGAGGTTGTCGTGCCAACCTTCCACGGCATGGCATTGCGTGTCACCGCACTGGGAAATCAGAACTGGGGCGATGATGTGGTTGATCGGTTGACTTCAGTTGGTTTCGATGTGGTCGATGACCTAAGTCTGTACGCGATTCAACAGACGCCCGAGACCAAACAGGTCACGGGCATCGTCACTGAAGGGCCGCGTGTTAGCCTGACCGTGGGCTTTGATGCGATCACACAGATGACCCAGACGGTGCTGGAGTTGCTGGATAGACCGCTCTAAAGTGCTGATGGTTGGGCTATCGTTTGCTCGCCCAAACATGTTGTAAAGGACCGTCCATGCGCTTTGTTGTCAGTTTATTGCTTGCCTTCGCCGGCAGCGTCAACGCCATCGAGCTGGGGCCCATCCAGGTGGTGTCCCAACCCGGTGAACCCTTCCGTGCCCAGGTGTCGGTCACGGATTTGGGGGGCACATCGCTGGACGATCTTCTTCCTGGTCTCGCCAGTCAGCCTGACTTTGAGCGCTTGGGGGTGCCGCGCCTGTCGGTGCTGTCCAACCTAGCGTTTGAACTGGTGCCCGGTAACGGTGTGGCGCAGGTCGTGGTGTCGACCGAACAACCCATTGACGAGCCTGCCATCGAGTTCCTGCTGGAGCTCTATTCCCCCAGCGGCCGTGTGCTCAAGGGCTATTCTGTGCTGTTTGAGCCGCCCGTGTCCGATGCGCCCGCAGGTCCATCGGAGATTGCGCTGTCCGACACCGTGATCGAAGTGGGGGGGCGAACCCTGTGGCGGGTTGCCAACGACCTGGCCCCGGCGGGCGCGTCGGTTAACCAAACCATGCTGGCGCTGTTGCGCGCCAACCCCGACGCTTTTGAACGCCGCAACATCAACGGCTTGGCGCCGGACGCTCGGTTGCGCCTGCCCACCGATGAGGCTTACCTACAGATACCGCCTGCAACGGCGACCGACATTGTTCAGTCCCAACATGCCTTGTGGGAGCAGCCCGATGCCATCGCGCCGCCGGTGCTGTCCGCTTTGGCTGAGGCTCCGACGCCTCCGTCAGCCCCCGTGGCGCCGGCAGCCCCCGTGGCCAGCGAGCCCTCGGCGGTTGTGCCTGACAACCGCGACTTCAGTGATCCGACCATTACCCTGCGCCGCAGCGAATACGACCGTTTGGAGCGTCAGGTCATCGAATCGCGTGAAGCCCTAGTGGACGTTGAACAAGTGCGCGAGGACTTCCGGAAACAAATCGCAGCGATTCAGGCGGAACTGGACCAGACCATCCGGGTTCGTGACCGATTGGACCGTGAGTTGACCGATGCCAAGGCGCAAATTGCCGCAGCCGAAGAGGAGATGTTGACGGTCGAGCGCGCCATGAGCGACCAGAGTTTCGAGATGCGTGCATTGCGGCGTGAGCTGGAGGCATTGAAGGCCGAAGCGCTCGCGGCGGCCAGCGCAGCCGTGTCCACGGATGCTGCCCCCGCTGGCGACGACGCCATGATGGGTGAGGTTGACGCGCAAGCGCCCAGTGGTCCGCTGGCGCTGTTGCTTGAGGCCTGGGTGGCCTGGGCCGTTGCTGGGTTCTTTTTCCTGAGCACAGTGGTGGCCTGGTTGCTGGGTCGCCGTAAGCGCAAACCGACACCGGCAGAGGCGCTGGCCGAACTGGAAGCCCGTGAGGCAACTGAGACCGCTGAGGAAGGCGAGCCGCCGGTCGACATGGACGAGGTGGACAATATGCTCGCCGCGGCCATTGGTGAGCCGGCCCAGCCTGGCGAGGCCCGGCCTGACGAGGCCGAACCGAGCTTGAGTGATCAAGCCGCTGTCGAGGAAGCAGTTAAGGCCGATGTGCCTGCGGACGACTTCGCGGCGTCGCTGGCTGCCGAGATGGGTGAAACCCTGGTTGAGCCAGCGACGGAGGAACAGCCCGAGGTTGCGGCAGAGCCTGAGGTTGAAGCGGAGCCCGAGGTTGAAGCAGAGCCCGAGGTTGAAGCAGAGCCTGAGGTTGAAGCAGAGCCCGAGGTTGAAGCAGAGCCTGAGGT
>CAKZQE010000311.1 GCA_937139465.1 uncultured Gammaproteobacteria bacterium | reverse complement strand
ACCCAATCCAATGCCAACACAGAATTCTCGCGCCTTGAACTGGTGGGAGATGAGTACCTGGCGGAGCTGCAAAAAGTGAGCACGGCATTGCCGGAGCTGGCAGCAATGAAACAGGTCCAGTCCACTGGGGTTGCGGTCGACACGTCGCGCATGGCGGACTTGTCCGCGCAAATCAATGCGGGCATTCAGGGCCTTGAGCTGCTGCAGTCGGATCACGCGGTTCAGCTTCGCTTGACAGGCGCCTTGAACGACGTCAAGGCGGGCTTCGCTGCGGTTAAAGCTGGCCAAGACGCGTCCGCGCACATCGACCGTTTGGTGACCTTGACGGTTGCCGTGGGCGACAACTCGAACCTGACCTTGGACCCAGATCTGGATAGCTTTTACCTGATGGCCAATTTGGTCAACTCGACGCCGGTGCTGGCTAAGGCCGCCGGAGAAAGCTTGGTCGTCGGTGCCAGGATTATCGACCAGGGCTTCGTCAACGCCGAAGACCTGATCGGTTTGTCTGCCTCGCAGGTCAGACTGGCGAGCAGCGTCGGTTCGGCCGCGGATATGCTGGAGGCCGCTGGGGCTTCAAACCCGAACGTTGCCGCGGCGATGGCGGGGCGGATCGACGCCCTACGCGCGGCCGGTGCAGCGATTGATGCGTCCCTTCTTAGCTTGATGAACAGCAGTACGGTCAGTCTGTCCCAGTCCGAGTGGGCCGGCCAGATCACCGCATTAAACGACGCCATGGTTGAGTCATCGGCGGATGCCGGCGCTCTGCTGGCCGGGCTGTTAAAGGCGCGTATTGACGGCCAGGTGGCCGTAACCACCTCGGTTATGACCGCCGTCGCCATCAGCGTGGTTTTGGCTATTGCCCTGAGCTTCCTGTTGTTCCGCCGCATCAACCGTGGCCTCGGTGACGCCCTCGGCCACTTCGGTCACATCCAAAACGGCGACCTGACCCAAGCCATCACGGTTAAGGGCAAGGACGAGCTGGGCCAATTGGCGTCTGGCCTCAAAACCATGCAGGGCGGGCTCAGCAACCGCGCCCAAAGCGATGCCTTGGTGCTGGCTGAAAACACACGGGTTAAGCAAAGCCTCGATTTTGTCTCGACCCCCGTCATGATCGTCGACAACGACGGTCAGATCATCTACGCCAACGGTGCCACCGAGTCGCTGATGCAAGCGTCCGAGGCCAATCTGCGCAGCGCACTGCCAGGGTTTGATGCGGCAAAGTTGATCGGCACTGGGTTTGATCAGTTCCAGCTTCACCAGTTCCCGGTCACCCAGTTATCGGGCGAACGCAAAGCCGATGTCAGCATCGGCGAGCAACATTTCGTGCTGACGGCGAACCCAGTGACCTGTCCGGATCGCAACCCACTCGGCTGCGTGATCGAATGGAACGACGTCACCGCCGAGCGCGCGATCGAGCGTGAAATTGGCACCATGGTCGTGAACGCAGCTAATGGCGAGCTGTCCAGCCGAATCGATCTGGCTGGTAAAAAAGGCTTTTACAAAACCCTGGGCGAGGGCCTCAACAGCATGGCCGACTCGGCAGGCACCATTATTAGTGAGGCCGCTGAGGTATTGGGTGCGATGTCCACGGGCGACCTCACGGTCAGCATTGAAGGCGAGTATCGTGGTCGCTTCGGGGAGCTTAAAGACAGCGTCAACCAAACCATCGCTCAGATTACGTCGGTGATGGAGCGTATTTTGAACTCGTCCGAGCAGATCCGCTCAGGTGCCGAAGAAATCGCTCAGGGCAACTCGGACCTGTCGCACCGTACGGAGGAGCAGGCCTCGAGCCTTGAAGAGACCGCTTCGAGCATGGAAGAGATGACTGGGCTGGTGCGTCAAACCGCTGAGCACGCCAAGGGTGTCAATGAACTAGCGGTCGCCGTGCGCGACAGCGCAGGTGCCGGCGGCGCCGTGGTTGAACAGGCTGTGATCGCCATGGGGGCCATCAACGAGTCGTCAAAGCAAATCAGTGACATCATCACCGTGATTGACGAGATCGCCTTCCAAACCAATCTGCTGGCGCTCAATGCCGCCGTTGAAGCGGCCCGTGCCGGTGAGCAGGGCCGTGGTTTTGCGGTCGTCGCAGGCGAAGTACGTAGCCTTGCGCAACGCAGTGCCGAAGCGGCCAAGGAAATCAAAGAATTGATCCGCGATTCATCCAACTGAGTTGAGGACGGCACGCGCCTGGTCAACCAGTCTGGTGAAACGTTGAAGTCATTGGTGGTGTCCATTGCGGATGTGGCGGATAAGGTGGCCGAGATCACCCGTGCCACGGAAGAGCAGTCCTCTGGCATCGAGCAGGTCAACACGGCGGTCTCGCAGATGGACGAAATGACGCAGCAAAACGCCGCGTTGGTCGAGCAAGCCAGTGCCGCTGGCGAAAACATGGCCGACCAGTCGCGCCAAATGGTTAGCGCAGTGGGCTATTTCCAGCTGTCCGATCAGCCCAAAGCACAGGCGCCTGCGCCGCGTGTCGAGCGTCGGGCCCCCAACAGCCCGATGCGCAATGGCTCGTCCCAGCGCAACTCGGCAGCCGCACCGGCGATGCGGTCTGAGCCGGTCCGTGCGGTCGCCAATGGCGGTTTCGCGAGCACTGCTGATGAGGACTGGGACGAGTTCTAAGCCGTGTCCCCGTAGCCCGTACCTAAGGCCGTCCACGTGACGGCCTTTTTTGTTGGACCAATTCACACTTTGGCGGCCTTTCCCGGTCGCGTGCCCCTC
>CAKZQE010000310.1 GCA_937139465.1 uncultured Gammaproteobacteria bacterium | reverse complement strand
GCCGGCGCGCTGAACCGTCACTTTGGGGTGAACTACAGCCTGTCGCAGGGCAACGCCGAGCACCTGGCGCAGGTCGATGCAGACTGGGTGCTGGTTTCGCACCTGTTGCCCTTTGTTAGCCCGGATTTCCTGCCGCGCTTGGCCCGCGTCAGTGGTGCCAAGCCAGTGGTGTTCCTAGAGCCCGTCCGGTCGGCGCCATACGCCTACCCGCAGGTGTGGGCGAGGGATGCCGCATCGGACCGGCTGATGTCACCCGATTCCCTGGTGGCGCGCCTGACCGCTGCGGGGTTTGCGGTCGCCGAGGTGCAGGACTTAGCCGAGTCATTGGCACAGCCTCTGCCCACGGCAGCGGCCACCGGTGTGCCCTCACTGGCTGAAGTGTCCGGACTCGATCAGTTTGCCCAGCGGGTCGCCAACGGGCGCGATGGTGTCCGACAGGGTCAGCTGTCGGTGCTCCGCATCCTTGCCACTGCGGGCTGATTCAGGTGCGCTAGCACCGCATCGGCAATGATCCGCTCTTCGTCCGTGGCGATGACCCGTGTTTGCGTGGTTAAAAATGCCACACGCTGGGCGATCGCATCGGTGACGCGAGTGGCGTGCTCGCCAATGCCGCCGGTAAAGACGACCCCATCCAAGCCCCCCAACAGGATGGCCAGCTCGCCGACGGCTCGGGCGGCGCTCAGGCAGAACTGTTCGACGGCTGATTGCGCCGCCGCATCATCCCGCGCCAACAGAAATTGCATGTCGCTGTCGCCCGCCAGGGCTTTGAGGCCGGAATTAAAATACAGCTCATGTTCAACGTCGGCGTGGGTACGCCCCTGCGCCCACCAATGCAACACCAGCCCCGGGTCCAGCCGCCCGGACCGGGTGCCCATGATCAACCCATCCAGCGCCGAGAAACCCATACTGCTGCCCTGGCTGACACCATTTAACAGGGCACAGGCGCTGGCGCCGGACCCCAGGTGTAGCACCACCCAACGACCGCTGTCAGGGCCCAATTGCCGAGCGATGTACTCGTAACTGAGGCCATGGAAGCCATAGTTGTGAAGGTCTTCGTCCAAGAGCAGATTCGACACCGCCAGCCGGCTCATCAGCGGGCTTTGGGTGCGGTGAAACGCAGTATCAAAGCAAGCGATCTGCGGCACCTGCAAGGGTTGCAAGGCTTCGATTGCGTCCAGCGCCGGCCCCTGGTGCAGCGGTGCCAGCGCAGTCAGCGCATGCAGCTGCTTTAGCACCCGCGGCGTCACCAGCGTCGGTGTCTGAAAGTGCGGCCCGCCATGGACGACCCGGTGGCCGATCGCGCAGGGCAGCCCCGTGGGCAGGGGGGCGCCGGCGGCATGTTGGCTGCGCCCGCGGCATTCTCCGGTGTCACGGTCGTAGCGCGCCAGTTTCAAGGTCGAGGAACCGCGGTTGATGACCCATATCTCGCTCATGTCCGCACCCGTAAAAAGGCCTTGGCCATGGCCGCCGAACACACCCGCGTGTCGGCCGAGCTGGAGCGAGACGTCAAAATGATCGGCACCCGAGCGCCCAATACAATGCCGGCCCCCTCGGCGCCAGTGAGGTAGCTCATCTGCTTGAACAGCATGTTGCCCGACTCCAAATCCGGGCACAGCAGGACGTCTGCATCGCCGGCAACCTGGGAAACGATGCCCTTGATCGCGGCGGCCTCGGCACTGAGCGCGTTATCCATCGCCAACGGCCCGTCCAGCAGCCCACCGGTGATCTGGCCACGCTCGGCCATTTTGCACAGCGCGGTCGCATCCAAGGTCGATGGCATGTTGGCGTCCACGGTCTCGACGGCGGCCAAGATCGCGACCTTTGGGACCCGTGCGTTGACGGCGCTGAATAGGTCAATCGCGTTTTGGCAAATGTCACGCTTAGCGTTCAGGTTGGGCCGAATGTTGAGCGCGCAATCGGTGATGTACAGGGGCTTGGTGTAGCGCTTGGTGTCCATGGCGAAGACATGGGACATGCGCCGCTCCGTGCGCAGGCCCTTGGCTTTGTCCAGGATCGGCTTCATTAGCTCATCCGTGTGCAGCTTGCCCTTCATGATGGCTTCGCCGCGACCATCACGAATAAAGTCGACCGCGGCCTCCGCCGCCGCGTGGCTAAAGGGCACGTCAATAATTCGCTGTAAATCCAGCTCGACGCCCAGGGCCTCAGCGAGCTCAAGCAGGCGGGCCTTGGGGGCAATCCACCACGGGTCGATTAGGCCCTCGGCTTGGCTTTGAATGGCGCCGAGCAGCGACGTAGCATCCATCGGGTGAACCACCGCGGTGACAATGGGCGCAAGCCCCGACCCACGTTCGGTCAGGTAGTCATGCAACGAGGATCGGTGGTTGGTGAACTGCACGTCCGGCAGCACGGGGCGAGGGCGCTGGATACGCTCGCCCGGCGCGATGACCCAGGCCTCCCCAGACACCACCCGCGCACCCTTTTGATTGGTTGCCAAGCAACTGAGCCGCAGCCGCTGACGGTCAGCTTTTTCGACGCAACTGACCTGTATTTTCAGCGTATCGCCGATATGCACGGGCTGGTGGAACTTCATTTGCTGGGACAGGTAAATCGTCCCGGGACCGGGAAACTGGGTGCCCAACAGAGTGCTGAACAGGGCGCCGGTCCACATACCGTGGGCGATTACGCCGTGAAAGGCTGACGATTCGGCGTAGGCGTCGTCCAGGTGCGCCGGGTTCACATCGCCGCTCATCACCGCAAACAGCTGGATGTCGCGTCGGGTCAGCACGCGCTCCAGCGAATCGCCCTGGCCGACTTCGATGTCGTCATAAATGTGGTTGGTCAGGCATTCATGGTCGTTAGTCACGGGCGCAATACCCCGCGTCGACAAACAGGGTTTGGCCGGTGACGTGGCGCGCCGATGCCGAGGCCAGAAACGCCGCAAACTGACCGACATCCTCGATCGTCGTCAAGGTGCCCAGGGGCGCGTCCGCAGCCGCTTTGCGCATCAGCTCGTCAAAGTGCGCCAGCCCCGACGCCGCGCGGGTTGCAATAGGCCCAGGCGATAGCGCATTGACGCGAATGTTATCGCCGCCCAAGTCCACCGACAGCTGGCGCACGCTGGCTTCCAATGCGGCTTTGACCGGCCCCATCAGTTGGTAGTTGGGGACCACGCGCTGGGCCCCGTAGTAGCTCATGGTGGTAATGGATCCGCCGCTCTTCATCAGTGGCCGGGCGCGTCGGCACAGCTCGATCAACGAATAGCAGGAAATCTCCATCGCGATGCCAAAGCCCTTGGCGCTGGCGTCAACCAAATCCCCCTGCAGATCCGCTTTTGGGGCAAAGGCGATGCTGTGCAGGGCGAAATCCAACTGCGCCAGTCCGCTGAAAACAGCGTCCCATTGTTCGCCCTCGCGCACGTCCAGTGTCACCAGATCGGCGCCAATGCGCTCGGCCAGGGGCGCTACGTAGTCGCGCGAGCGGTCATTTTGCGCCGTTAATGTCAGGCTGGCGCCCGCGTCGGCGTAGGCCTGGGCGCAGCCCCAGGCAATCGAGTGCTCGTTGGCGACGCCAATCACCAATCCGTGCTTTCCCTGCAGGTTCATTAGATTCCCTCTAGACGTGCCAAAACGCGAACATGTTGCTCGACCGATCGCGCCAGTGATTTCAGCTCATACCCGCCCTCGAGCGAGGACACCATGCGGCCCTGACAGTGCCGATCAGCCATGTCCCTGAGTTGGCGCGTGACCCAGGCGTAGTCCGCATCCACCAGCCCCAGTCCGCCCATGTCGTCGTCCTGGTGGCCGTCAAAGCCAGCGGAGATCAGCAATAAATCTGGCCGGTGCGCGTCAAGCGCGGGCAGCCAGTACTCGCTCACCGCAGCGCGAAAGGCGTCACCCCGGTCGCCGGCTTTTAGCGGCACCGAAACCATGCGTTCCGTGATCGGGCGCAGTGGCGTGTTGGGGTAGAAGGGGTGCTGCAAGGTTGAGCAAAACAAAATGCCCGGGTGATCCAGCACAATGTCTTCGGTGCCGTTGCCATGGTGAACGTCAAAATCAATGATGGCGACGCGCTCAATGCCAGGTTTGCTCAGGGCTTGGTAGGCGCCGGCGGCGATGTTGTTGTACAGGCAAAACCCAGAGGCGGCCGTGGCATTGGCGTGGTGTCCCGGCGGACGCACGGAACAAAACGCCGTGCTGGCACGGCCGTCGACCACCGCATCGACCGCATCAATGACCGCGCCGGCTGCCAGCCGTGCCGCGGCTTCACTGCCATCACTGACGCGGGTGTCAGGATCCAGATGGCGGTGGCCCTCAGGTGGCATCGGCTCGGCGACACGCGCCAAATGGTGAGCGCTGTGCACCCTTAGCAGCGCTTCGTCACTGGCGGGCGAGGCCTGTTGGTAGCTCAGATAGTCAAGCAGGTGCGTGACCGCCAGACGCTCCTCGATGGCGACCAGTCGCGCGGCAGATTCGGGGTGCCCGAGGCCGGTGTCGTGGTCCAGGCAGGCTGCGTGGGTGATAAATAAGGTGGTCATAGGGCTAACCCTAGCCGGTTTTTGGGTTCGGATCGGTGCTGGTTGATCCGGTTCTTGAGTTAGGTCAAACGCAAAATGTGCAGGTGCAGCATTTGTTCTCTGGAGTACCGGCGCTGTCGGCTGGAGCACACACCCAATGAAAGAAACAAGCAGGCCTGTCGGCCACGCACTGGCGGTGAACTACCCGCTCACAAAAGAGCGGGATTACGTTGGACGCTCGTTCAAGCGTTGCCTGGGTTGGGGGCGGCCCGCTTCTTGGCACGTACTCCCATCAGCGCAGCGACTCCCGTTGCAAATAGCCAGGCCGTTGCTGGAAGGGGTACGTTGGACACACTGGTTACGCCGCCGCCGTATACGCCGTAGCCATAGGACTTATCACTGTCGTTACAGGATTGGCTGGCGGTCGGGAGCAAGTCGGAACCTGAACAAAACACTTGAGCTCTCGCCCCAGCGAGCCAGCCACCTTGCCACTCGATGCTTGAGAGGGTCGTGCCGCTCAGCTGCCAACTGAAAGACTGAATGCCCTCGTAGCCCGTCGAACCTAGGGAAAATGCCAGCTCCCAATCGAGGTCCGGGCTGTAAAGCGGGGGTTTGAGTCCCTGTAGATTATCTTGGTTGGTGTCTGTTACCACTGAAACCGAAGAGTTACCGAGTATACCAACCGAGCCCATGGTGACTTCGCCGAAATCCAAGTACAGATTGAGGGCTTCGGCATTCCAAGGGTCGATCGCAAAGTCAAACTGCCAAATGTTCGTGCCTTCACCCGAAATTGACAGGACGTAATTAGGAGATCCGCCTTCGTTGGTCACCCAGCTGGACGGCCCCCAGGTAATCATGCCGGCGACCGCAGGGGTCGCCAACGCGCCAAGAAAAATTGCAACCGCATGGTTTTTCATAGTGCTAGCCCTCAGGAAGTATGTCTGAAGCTTGATCTCGCATGCGTTGGGCAAGCATAAAATGCGCCAATCCCCGAGCTCGTTGTTTTGCGGGTAATGGCGCGAACAAACTGAGGTAACTGTAAGAATACCTGACAGGGTGTAAAGGATGCCGACACTTGGTCGGGTTCATCCACGGGGGCTGGCAACTGGTCGACAGGTTGCACGTTAGGTCGTGAGAACATCGCGTGAAGGGACGGCGGTGGCGACCGCTTTCTTGGTGCTCGTTGATCCGGTTCTTGAGTTAGGTCAAACGCAAAATGTGCAGGTGCAGCATCGCTACCCTAGAGTGACCTAAACGGGGTCAGGAGCGCGCACCATATGAACGAAATCTGGGAACTGTCCGACGGCCAACGGCTGAGGGCTCGAACGCCGGATGCCTCCGACGTGGCTGCCTTGCGTAACTTTTTCGACGGGCTCTCGCCGGCCAGTCGCCGCCAGCGTTTCATGGGTGGAATCTCCCGTGTGTCCGATGCTTTTGTGGCGGGCCTTCTGCGCCTCGACGCCGAGCACGATGCGGCGTTGGTGCTAGAGAATCACGAACGCATTGTCGCCAGCGCGCGCTTTGATAGCGATGCGGATCACGCCGGTTGCGAGTTTGCCCTCGCCGTCGACGATACGCTGGCCGGCCATGGGCTAGGCGAGCGCCTGATGCGCTGGTTGATAACCACGGCAACGGATCGCGGCTACCGAAGCATCCACGGGGAAGTGTTGTCGGACAACGCGCGCATGCTGCGCCTGATGGAGCGGCTGGGTTTTAGTCATCACCTGGAAGCTGAGGATCGCCGAGTGACCTGGGTGTCAAAGGCCTTGCCGGCGCTTTAATTGCGGCCCAGCGCCCCCACTGTTATGAGACCCCCACAGTAGGTGAACCCCATGTTTGGACTATTTAAGAAAGACCCTAAGCAAGCGCTGGAAAAGGAATACAAGCAGCTTCTGGAACAGGCCATGAAGGCACAGCGGTCGGGGGACATTCGGGGTTACTCGGAATTGTCCGAGCAAGCCGATGCCATCTATCAAAAGCTGCAGGCCATGTGATCATTGGGCTGAACCGGCTGGTCGTTCCGAACTGGACCGTCCTCGGCTTCTTTCGAAAGCCTATACGTCATTCGGGAGCCCGAGTTCGGCTCTGGCGCGCGCCCTTATTTGTTCTGGGCTTTTTGCGGTAAGTCCACGCTCTTCAGCGCGGATCAGTTTTGATCGCAATTCCTCAACACCTGACTCGATCTCACGCACTCGTCTCAAAGCGTCGTTTACCGCTTCTGTCGTCGTGTTGAACTCGCCGCTATCTACTCGCGCCTGAAGCCACTGGTGGTTAGGGTCGGTAATAGTGATTGTTTGGCGTGGCATATTGCTTCTCCTGATTTGGTGTGAAGGTACACCAAAATCGACCACTGAGCGGTAGGTTTTTCAACCGTTACTCCGCGTTGGCTGATGAAGGCGGCTTAGGCTCTACGAAAAACCCCGGTTAAAAATGGGGGGATTACAAGTCAAAGTGCTGATGAACGCAGTCTGTAGCCCTAGACACAACATTTGTACATTTGTTGTACTATTCTGACTTGGCGAACGAACAGGACCGCGCTCACATGCGACTATCGATTGAAGTGACTCCAGAACAGCACAAATTGCTTAAGGCATCGGCTGCAATAGACGGTAAATCGATAAAGGACTACGTCCTAGAAAAAGCGCTACCGCAGTCCGATTCAGAGCAATTGCAAAAGCTCGAGGCGTTTCTTGCGCCCAGAATTGCAGCCGCCGACGCCGGTAGCCTAAGCAGGCAATCAGCAAGCGAAGTCGTCGCCACCGTTAAAGAGAGGATTTTAGGCCAGTCTTCATGAGCTACCTCTTGACCCTTGAAGCGGAGGGCGATCTTCCGGCGATTTCGGAGCATTCGTATGAATACTTGGGATGCGCAAACCGCGGACCGGTATTTGGCCCACCTGCTCGAAGGGTTTCAGAAAATTTCGGATGAAAGGCTGGTTGCTCGCAGTTTTTCCGATGTTTACCCGAACCTACGAGTCTGCCTAGTGCGACATCACTTTGTGTTTTTTCTTTTCCGTGAAGAGCGACCCGTTCAGATCATTGCTTTGATTCACGAGCGGAGGGATGTAGTTGCCGTTTTGGTCGATCGGATATGAAGCCGCCTGGGGTCGAGAACCATAGGTTTAAGGATTACAGCGCTGTTAAGAAAGCGTCTCAAGCCGCAAATCGGTGTCGGATCTGGCGAGGAAGAGAGCAAAACGTTGAAGTCGAAGCTTTTGGCAGATCCGG
>CAKZQE010000309.1 GCA_937139465.1 uncultured Gammaproteobacteria bacterium | reverse complement strand
TGGGGCAGACCTGAACACAGACGCCGCAATCCACGCAGTCGCCGACCGCCGAAGTCGGGTTCTTTTTGCCTCGGGGTTCGCCTCGGGACGCGTCATAGCTGACGACTTTGGTGTCCTCGTCAAACATGACAGATTGGAAACGTGCGTACGGGCACATGTAGATGCAGACCTTTTCACGCATCCAGCCGGCATTCAGGTAGGTCAGCACAGCGAAGATCAGCGACCAAAGCGCGGCGTGAAAATTGGCGTCAAAGGTAAAGAAGTCGGGAACCAGGGCGCGTATCGGCGTGAAGTAGCCGATGAAGGTCAGGCCCGTGGCCAGGGCAACACCGCCCCAGCTCAAATGTTTGGCGGCCTTGCGAGCAGCTTTTGCCGGTCCCCAGGGAGCCGCATCAAGCTTGATGCGCTGATTTCGCGATCCCTCGAGCTTCATTTCCAGCCAGACAAAGAGCTGGGTCCATACGGTCTGGGGGCAGGTGTATCCACACCAAATACGGCCAGCGTAGACGGTCACCATGAACAGGCCGAAGGCGGCGATAATCAGCAGCAAGGCCAGCAAGAAAAAGTCCTGGGGCCAAAACGTCATGTGAAAGACGTGGAATTGGCGTTCAGGTAAGTCGAATAAAACCAGTTGGCGCTCGCCCCACATGAACCAGGGGGTGAGGAAGTAAAGGCACATCAGTCCCCAGCTGCCATAGCGGCGGAGTCGCTGATAGGTGCCCTTAACTTTACGCTGATAAATCCGGTCCAGGTCGATCACTGGAATACGATTTGAACCGGATTCGGCTTTACTCATGAGGTGTGTCAGTTACTCAGCGAGTAAACGTACGCGGACAACAGTTTGATCTTGTCCTCGCCGAGGTGCTTGAACACTGGCATTTGACCCTGGCGGCCGTTTTGCAGGGTCAGCTCAACGCTGCCGCGAACGGTCAGGTTCGGGTGCTTGTACAGCCACACGTTGTCCGTCAGGTTCGGGGCACCCAGCATGGGGTTGCCTTGACCGTCCGCGCCGTGGCAGGCCGCACAGTTGGCCTTGAACGCGGGTTCGGCTTGGGCCGCTTTATTGATGTCGTGCTGGCGGCCGGACAGGCTGACCACGTAGTGCGACATGTTCTCGATGCCTTCATCGCCCAGTACCTTGGCAAAGGCCGGCATGATGCCGCCACGACCGCCATTCAAGGTCGCGGTCAAGGTTGCCGGATCGCCTCCATACAGCCAGTCGCTGTCGGTGAGGTTGGGGAAGCCGTACCCGCCTTCGGCATTTTGCCCGTGGCAGATGGCGCAGTTGTTTTGGAACAGGCGCGAGCCGACTTTCATGGAGTCGGCGTTGCCAGCCAATGTAACTACGTCACCTTCGGCGAGTTTGGCAAACACGGGGGCAAACTCGTTGTCAGCCTTGTCCATTTCGGCTTGCCACTGACCTTCCTGGCTCCAGCCCAAGACGCCTTTAAAGTTGCCCAGCCCGGGGTACAGCACCAGGTAGATCAAGCCAAAGGCCGTCAGGATCAAAAACTTGTAGTACCACCACTTGGGCAGCGGGTTGTCCAATTCTCGAATGCCGTCGAACTCATGGCCCGTGTCAGCGTCGGTTTCTTCTTTGTGGGTTTCGCTTTTGCGAATCGCCAGCAGCAGCGCGAGGCAGCCGAAAATAACGATCAGCGTGATCGCGGCGACCCACATGCTCCAAAAGGGCGTTAGGTGATCTGCATTCATGGCTTAAGGCTCTCCTGTCTCGTTGTTGTCCCGCTTCGTGGCTGCGAAGTCGCGCTCTAGGGCGTCGTCATCCAGCGGCGTGCGGGCGGCCTCATCAAATTTTGCTTTGCGCGAGGGGCTAAACGCCCAAGCGAAGATGCCGATGAACATCACCAGCATGACGACGCTTAGAACGCCTAACCATTCTTCGTAGGTCATTTCACGCCCTGAACGGCATGTCCGATTTGCTGCAGGTAAACCACCAGCGCATCGATTTCACGTTTGCCACGGACTTCGTGGCGGGCATTTTCGAAGTCAGCATCGGTATAGGGGACACCTAGTCCTTGCATAACGCGCATTTTTTGAATCGTGTGCTTGCCACTCAACTCGTTCTGGAACAACCAGGGGAATGACGGCATGTTGGATTCGGGAATCACATCACGCGGGTTGTACAGGTGCGCGCGGTGCCAGTCGTCCGAGTATTTGCCGCCAACCCGAGCCAAGTCGGGCCCGGTGCGCTTGGAGCCCCACAGGAAGGGACGTTCCCAAACGTGTTCACCGGCCACTGAGTAGGGTCCGTAACGCTCGGTTTCGGCCCGGAA
>CAKZQE010000308.1 GCA_937139465.1 uncultured Gammaproteobacteria bacterium | reverse complement strand
AAACCACGCGACCCGAGGCATTACGCCGGGTAAAAGTCTGTCATTCATAAGTTAAAAAAGCGGGCCCGAGGGCCCGCTTAGGCGCATCAATTAGCGATTAGACGAGCGGGGATGTTCAGACCCTGCTCTTGGTAGAACCGTGCAGCACCGGGGTGCAACGGAGCAGGCAGGCCAGCGATGGCTTTCTCGAGTGCCATGGCTTTTGTCGCCGGGTGAATGCCGTTAAGGAAGGGAAGGTTTTCGTAGATCGTTTTGGTGATCAGGTAAACGTCTTCTTCATTCACGTCGGCGTGGGTGGCCATAAAGTTAGGCTGGGCCACGGTCTGAATGTCCGCATCCTGCCCGGGGTAGGTGCCCGCGGCAATGGTGAAAGGCGTCCACAGCTCGAACCCGCCATCCGCGCGCTTTTGCTGTTCCGGGGTCATCGACAACAGCGTCACAGAGTCACCGGCGGCGGCTTTTAGCTTGGTGATCGCGCCGACGGGTACCCCGGCCGGGATACCAACGCCTGCAACCTGTCCGTTCTGCAGGGCATCAGCCGAGGGGCCGTAGCCTGCGTGCATCAGGCTGACGTCATTGTAGATGTCCAACCCGAGGTTGCCCATGATGGCGGCGTTTGACCCGATGGTGCCTGAGTTTTGCTTGCCCATCGCCAGGGTTTCACCCTTGAGTCCAACGATGTCGTCAACGGTGCCGGTTTTGGCGAATTTGCTATCAACCAAGTAGTGCTCGACGTTTTGCCACAGCATGGAGACGGAGCGCAGATGCGTTTGGGGGCCGTCTTTTTCAACCGGGCCAACGCCCTGATAACCGTAGTAGCCGTAAAGGCCTTGCAAGATGGCGAATTGCGCTTCGCCCTCACGTAGCAAGCGTAGGTTTTCCCCAGAGCCAGCCGAGTTAATCGCCGACATGCCGATTTTTTGTCTCGGTTGCAGTTTAATTTTAGTCAGCGTCGAAATCGCCACACCCACGGGATAGTAGGTGCCGCCTGTTGAGGCCGTCGCTAAAATGTAATTGCCCTCGGCGCTCGCCATTGACGACATGCCCAGAGCAGCGGCAACAGCGCCGGCCAACATTAGCTTTTTCATGTGCTTTCCTTTGTATCAATTATTGTTAAAGCGGGTTGAACATACCTTAGACGATTCGGCCCTTACAAGGACCGAATCAAGCCGCCGTCGATGCGGATCTGG
This sequence comes from uncultured Gammaproteobacteria bacterium, assembly GCA_937139465.1. GTDB lineage: Bacteria > Pseudomonadota > Gammaproteobacteria > Pseudomonadales > Litorivicinaceae > Litorivicinus. The sequence goes on along the minus strand of CAKZQE010000308.1, from coordinate 8,264 downwards.
CTGCCGGTGACGAAGCTCGCCCGTTCGCTACAGATAAATGCGGCCACATCGCCAAACTCTCGCGGCTCACCGTAACGCCCAGCGGGAATCATGGCGATCGAGCGCGTACGCGCTTCCTCGGGTGTGATGCCGCCCGCTTTGGCAGCACCCTCATCGATCGACTTAACACGATCAGTGTCGATGCGGCCGGGCAATAGCAGGTTGACGGTTACGCCATCGGCTGCGACCTGCTCCGCTAGGGACTTGGCATAGGCTGCCAGCGCACTGCGCAGCGTATTTGAAATGGCCAGCTTGGGAATCGGGATTTGAACGCCCGATGACGAGACCACGGCAATGCGGCCCCAGCCACGCTCGCGCATGTAAGGCAATCCAGCTTCGATGACACTGATCATCCCACTGACCATCATGTCGAAGTGCGTCTGCCACAGATCCGGCGCGATGCCGGGTACCGTTCCCGGTGGCGGTCCGCCGGCGTTGGCAATGACGATGTCATATTCACCCTCGGCCACGCACTTGCACAGGGATTCGCGCTGCTGAGCGTCGGACAAGTCGATAATACGCATGTCCGCGGGAACACCCAGTGCTCGCAGCTCACCAACCACCGCCGTGAGCTTAGTGGCGTCGCGGGCGACAACGGTCACCGCCGCCCCCTCTCCTGCCAATGACATCGCGATGGCACGACCAATTCCCTGGGACCCGCCCATGACCAGAGCGCGTTTATTTGTAATACCTAGATCCATGCTGACTTCCTTTATCGTTTGAAGATCAGTGGGGTCATTCGGAAAAATAAAAACCGTAAGGCCAGACGCAAAAAACCCCAGACAATGCTGGGGTTAATGGCTTCCAAATTGGCTCCGCTGGCTGGACTCGAACCAGCGACCAAAAGATTAACAGTCTTCTGCTCTACCAACTGAGCTACAGCGGATCCGTTGGACGGCGCGAATATTAGGGGCACACAGGCATCGAGTCAAACGCTTTTTTCGTTAATCTCGCATCGCGTGCGATTTTGCCAGTCGCTGCTCCAAGGTCGGCTGCCATACGCTCTGATTTCCGAGGTACCAGCGCAAGGTTTCGGCGAGCGCTTGGGTCCAGGGTGTTGCCGGCTCGGTCAGGGCGCCAATACCCCGATCTAGCTGTTCGGGCCAGCCCGGGTGTGCAATCTGAATGCCCCCGTCATGAAAACGCCAGGTGGCATTGGGAAAGCGGTGCTTAAGCGCCGGGTTGGCCGCGAAGAACCGTTCGAGCAAGACCGAACACTCGTTGACCAAGGCCATCCAGCCCCGCCCTGGGTTGCCTACCAGCCGACGCATGTCGCCCCCAATAGCAGTCGCCTGCAGATCAGCACACACGCGCTCGGCCAAATCGGGACCGTAAATACCATCCCAGCGCGCCTGCACTGGCAATTCCGTGGCCACCGGGTACCCGAGCAGCATCGCGCCGATAAGGTCAACCAGGGGGCCTTCGAGCTGGCGTGGGCCATAGGCCAGCGGTGCCGCGTAGACACGGGTATCAATGCCCGCGGCCCGACCCAACCCGAGGGCCACCTCACAGGCGACAGCCTCCGCCACGCCAAGAACCGTCGCAGGACGCATCGCCACACTATGGCCAATGCGCTTACTGACATCATTGCCCCAGGGCGCAGTCGAGACGATCACGCCAAAGGTCGGTCGTGTTCCCGTACATTCGCCCATTGCCTGCATCACCGCCTGGGTGGCAGCCGCAAAATCGCCCCCCGCCTGCGCCCCATCGAATGGCCCCGTATCCAAACCGGTGGCTACATGTAACACGGCCTGGAAATCACCACCGGCCAAGCAGTCTTGGATCAAACGTGAGTCGCGAGCATCACCGCGGACAAAGCGAAGGCGCGGCTCATTTTGCATGCTTTGCATACGTGCACTGGCATGCGGACTGATCATCGAATCCACGATAGTGGCCTGGGCACTGCCGCTAGCGGCCAGCCATGACTTCACGACTTGATGGCCAAGATAGCCCGCACCGCCCAATACCAATAAGTTGCCCATGATCGCCCCCGTGACTGATTAACGCCCCCATAGTGGCGGCACGGGAGGACTGGCGACTTGTGCTTGTGGGCTACTGCAGTGTCGAAACCACGGTTTCATCCTGTCCCTTGGTATGGACTTCGATGAAGTCACGGTTGCGACTGTAGAGTTTGGCGCCTACGCCTGGCACCAGTTGAATGGAATCCGGTGTTGGAAATGGCCCTTCAGCTTCGCGGAAGGCGACGATGCGAGCGGCCAAGGTTGGACCCACGCCCGTCAAGGCGTCAGCCAGTGCCGCTTCGTCGGCTGAATTAATGTCCACCGGCCCCGCCAACGCGGCGCCAGAAACCATACCTAGGATGAATGCGAGTTGACGCATAGCTGCTACCTCCTCATGTGATGAGAGTGCAGTGTTGCGCTTTAGGCGACGCCGTTTCGGGGCACCCAAGACGGCGGCTGTGGGATTAGTCTGACAGCAGCGTGCGATTTATCTGATCAAGCGCAGCGACCGGGTCCAACGCTTGGGTAATCGGGCGCCCAATTACCAAATGACTGGAGCCTGCGGCCATGGCCTGTTCCGGTGTCATAATGCGCGTCTGATCACCAGCATCAGCCCCCACCGGACGCACGCCCGGCGTGACCAGGCCAAAGTTAGCACCGCGTTCCGCACGCAGTCGGCGAACTTCATGTGGCGAACACACCACCCCGTCCAGCCCGCAGTCTTGCGTCAGCGCCGCCAGTTGCGAGACGCGCTCGTCGATGCGCTCACCGCGATGGACCTCGGAAAATTCATCCTGGGAAAAACTGGTCAACACGGTCACGGCAATCAATTGCGGCGGCATCGAAAACTGCGCCAGAGTTTCGGCAGCCAGAACCATGGCGCGGCGACCCGAGCTGGCATGGACGTTGACCATCCACACGCCAAGATCGGCCGCTACGGCGACTGCGCGAGCAACGGTATTTGGAATGTCGTGAAACTTAAGGTCCAGGAACACAGAAAAACCCAAGTCGTGGAGCTGCTCGAGCAAGGCAGGCCCGGCCCGCGTGAACAACTCTTTGCCGACTTTGACGCGACAGGCGGACGGATCCAACTGGCGCGCCAAGTCCAGCGCCGCCTCTGCGGTTGGAAAATCCAGTGCAACAATAACGGGGGACCGAATCATTAGGCCTGAACCTCCGTGCCCGGTGTGGTGCGCTGGGACGCCTCAAGGCGCTTGACCTTGCGTCGCAGCCCCCAGGTTCGACCTCGAATCCACAGGTAGGCGACCAATGAAATCGACACGCCAAGGGTCAAGCCCAGGGCAAAAAAGACCATCAGCCAAACGGCCAAGGCAGCTTCAGGTGTGGCGAACCAAATCAAATCGACCGACACCATGGTGGCGTTGTGTAAAAACAGCATGATCCCAATCAGTACCGACAGTACGACCAAGCAGAACAATCCCAGAGTTTTTAACCAGCGCATTTATTCACCTCGCTTACGGGCATCATCAACGGAATCGCGCAGTGCTTTTCCCGCCTTGAATCGTGGTACATATTTGGACCCGAGCACAACTGGCTCACCGGTACGGGGGTTACGCCCGACCCGCGGCTCGCGATGGGCGAGGGAGAAGCTACCAAAGCCGCGAACCTCGACCCGCTGACCGCGGGCCAACGACCGTGACATGCGTTCAATGATACCCTTAACGGCGAGTTCGACATCTTGGATCGGCATTTCGGGGTGCCGCTGCGACATACGCTCAATCAGTTCGGATCGTGTCATGTAGGTGCCTTCCGATGGTTTCCGCTACTATAACAATAACTTATCGCAAGAACGTAGTTTGATGACAGAGGCCCAATCAAATTGAGCGCAGTCACACCGGTGATCAGTCTGACCCTGGCCGTACTCAGCGCCAGTGCAGCCGCCGCCGATCGCCTTGGCGTGGATAGCGAGCAGAAAACACTTGTTGATTTGGATCGCGCAAACGCAATTGCCGAGAGCATGCAACACCGAACCGGCGTAAAGACCACAGCGGTGCTGATCAATTACCGGCCCAATCGAGCAGTGGATGATGTCAACTGGGTGTTAGCCCGGGCTATCAACTACATCTCGCTGGTTGACCAAGGCTGGGTTCCCGTGGCACGGGCAAATCGCTCGACGCCTGTGGCGCCCTATGCGTTAGGCCGAACAGACATCCTCCACGTTGCCACACCTGGCAGTAGCACCACCGCTCACGCCCTAGCTCGGGTGTTGGTTCCTGATGCTTTCACGTACACCGCTTACCGAGGTGACGCCAACTGCCTGCGCGCCGTGCTCAGCGCACGTGCTGACGCCTGCTTGACCAGTGCCGAACAGGCCCGGGTGTACCAGGCGCGCTTTAACTCACAGTTCGTCGCCCTCGGGCGCGGTGTGAACCTACCCGGGGACGTGCTGCTGCGCGCGCCGGGGGCCCAAGAGCACGATAACGGCGTCTTCGTCGGCATGCCCATCGGTGACGCGAACAAACGGACCACGTGGCATAGCTTTGACGACCGTTACTATCGCGCGCTATTCGCGCGTATCGGTGACTAAAACCGCAGGCACAAAAAAGGGCGCCGAAGCGCCCTTTTTCTGCTGCAGGTAAGGCTTAGTCGCCCATCTGCTGCTTGATCAAGGCACCGATGCTGGTCGGACCGAAATCGGTCGTTTCTGCATCTGTGTTCTCGTTCACGTTCTTCATCGCTTCACGCTGATCAGCAAGCTCCATCGCTTTGATAGAGATCGTCAGGGTGCGGTCTTTGCGGTTGACGTTAGTCAAACGCGCTTCGACTTCGTCGCCAACTTTCAGCGCAGTGCTCGCATCTTCGATACGGTCTTGGCTGATTTCAGAGACGCGCAAGTAAGCGTTCACTAGGGGTGCAACTTCAACTTCGGCACCACGGGCGTCAACACTGACGACCTTACCCTTAACAACGTCGCCTTTTTCGTGGGCAACCAAGAAGTCCTGAACCGGATCCTGTTCCATCTGCTTAACACCCAGCGAGATGCGCTCACGCTCAGGGTCGATTGACAGAATAACCGCTTCGACTTCTTCGCCCTTCTTGTAACGACGCACGGCTTCTTCGCCGGTTTCATTCCAAGAAATGTCAGACAAGTGGATCAAACCGTCGATGCCGCCGTCCAAACCGATGAAGACACCAAAGTCAGTGATTGACTTGATTGAACCAGAGACTTTGTCGCCCTTCGCTGCTTTCTCTGCGAATTGCTCCCAAGGATTCTGCTGGCACTGCTTCAGGCCAAGTGAAATACGACGACGCTCTTCGTCGATGTCCAGGATCATGACTTCGATTTCGTCACCCAGGTTCACAACCTTTGAGGGGTGTACGTTCTTGTTGGTCCAATCCATTTCAGAGACGTGGATCAGGCCTTCAACGCCCTCTTCGATTTCCGCGAAGCAGCCGTAGTCAGTCAGGTTGGTGACCTTGGCGCTAACACGTGTGTTCTCGGGGTAACGGCCCTTGATGTTGACCCACGGATCTTCACCCAGTTGCTTCAGACCCAGAGAAACGCGGTTACGCTCACGATCAAACTTCAATACTTTAACGTCGATCTCGTCACCAACAGCGACAATCTCTGACGGATGCTTGATGCGCTTCCACGCCATGTCTGTGATGTGCAGCAAGCCATCAACGCCACCGAGGTCAACGAACGCGCCGTAGTCGGTCAGGTTCTTGACGACACCCTTAGCGGACATGCCTTCGTTCAGGTTCTTCAGCAGCTCTTCGCGTTCGGCGCTGTTTTCAGCTTCCAAGACCGCGCGGCGAGAAACGACCACGTTGTTACGCTTCTGGTCGAGCTTGATGACCTTGAATTCAAGCTCTTTGCCTTCAAGGTGCGTTGTCTCTCGAATAGGACGCACATCGATCAGCGATCCGGGTAAAAACGCCCTGATTGAATCGATATCAACCGTAAAGCCGCCCTTGACCTTGCCGTTAATCACACCCATGACCACTTCATCAGCGACATGTGATGCTTCTAGTATCTTCCAAGCCTCGGCTCGTTTGGCTTTCTCTCTCGATAATTTAGTTTCACCAAAACCGTCTTCGACCGTCTCGAGGGCAACCTGAACTTCGTCCCCCACATTGAGGCTACATTCGCCATTGGCATTAGTGAACTGATCAAGGGGAATCACCCCTTCGGATTTCAGGCCCGCGTGAACGGTTACCCACTCGTTATCGATGTCGATCACGACACCGGTAACAATTGAACCGGGTTCCATATCGACGGTTTGGAGGCTTTCTTCAAAGAGTTCGGCGAAGGATTCGCTCATGGTGATGTTCCTGAATTGCGGAGTGAGTTCACTCCTACCGACTTCCAGACCCAGTCGGGTTTATTGTCCTGACGCTTCGGCGGGGCCTAGCCGTTACTCCGACGCGTCACTCAGTAAGTTTCGGCCATCCGCTAATTCGCGAACCGCCTGTGCCACTTCGTCAGCCGACAGGGTTGTACTGTCAATGACGACGGCGTCCTCCGCCGGCACCAGTGGCGACACAGCTCGGGCTTCATCCCGCGCGTCTCGCTCCTGTATGTCATCCAGAAGGCGCGCGAGACTAACACTCTCCCCCATACCCTGCAACTGATGAAAGCGGCGCTCGGCGCGTGCCTCCGCACTTGCAGTGAGGAAGATTTTCAGCGGAGCGTCGGGAAACACAACGGTCCCCATATCCCGGCCATCCGCAATCAAACCCGGCGTTCTGGCCAGCTCTTGCTGCCTGAGCAGCAGTGCGGCACGGACCCGCGGCAACGCCGCAACCCGGGATGCATCCCGACCACCGGCCTCTGAACGAATGCCCGCTGTGACATCCTGAGCAGATAGCCATACGGTCACCCCCTTTTCACCTGGCTGGAACTCCACATTCAGGGCGCGCGCCATCTGAGCGACAGCAGTCTCATCATCGAGCGCAACGTTCGCCTGCCGACAGGCATAACCGACTACTCGATATAACGCGCCACTGTCTAATAAATGCCAGCTTAGGGCGCTCGCTAAGTGCTGGCTTAACGTGCCCTTACCCGCACCACTGGGTCCGTCCACGCAGATTACCGGCACGGCGGAGGTCATTCCTCGGCAGTTTCCAGATGCAACCCGGTTTGCACTGCGAGCTCTGCAAACTCGGGAAACGATGTGGCCACGTGGGCGCAGTCGCTGACCTTGATTCGATCTGAGGCCCGCAAAGCAGCCATCGCAAAACTCATGGCAATACGATGATCGTGATGCGTCGTAATCACGCCGCCAGTCATCTCACCGCCCACTACTTCGATACCATCTGGTCGAACTCTGTTCTCAATACCGAGCTGCGAAAGCCCCTCGGCCATGCTGGCTATCCGATCACTTTCTTTTACCCGCAACTCCTCGGCACCGCGCAGGACCGTCACGCCATCCGCGCATGCCGCCGCGATAAGCACCGCAGGGAGTTCATCGATAGCGAGCGGGACCGCCTCAATCGGAATATCAATCCCCTTCAGGGGGGCGTGACGAACACGGAGATCGGCGACCGGTTCACCCCCGACCTGACGTTCATTCTGGATCTGAATGTCTGCTCCCATGGCCCGCAAAATGGTGATGACTCCGTCCCGGGTAGGATTGATCCCCACGTGCTCTAGGGTGAGATCAGAACCCGGGGCAATTGACGCCCCAACCATAAAGAAGGCGGCTGAGGAAATATCGGCAGGAATGTCGATATCTGCACCGGTCAGCTTTCCGCCGCCCTCAAGGCTGATCACGCCGTTGTCCCTTTCCACCGCGTAACCGAACCCGCTCAACATGCGCTCGGTGTGGTCCCGGGTGGGGGCTGGCTCAGTCACGCTGGTGCGGCCCGATGCAAATAGTCCCGCCAACAGCACGCTGGATTTCACCTGTGCGCTGGCAACGGGCAAATCATAATGAATGCCTGTCAAAGCCCGCCCACCTTGAATCTCCAAGGGTGGACACCCCTCGTGTGAACTGATCAATGCCCCCATCTGCGACAGGGGCGTAATCACCCGTGCCATGGGGCGACGCAAAAGAGACTGATCGCCGGTCAGCACGCTATCGAAAGACTGGCCGGCAAGCAGGCCCATCATCATCCGCGCACCCATTGCTTGTTGTTCTGGCAGCAATCCGATGGCAACCAACCGGTCCAACAGCGCATTGCCGCCAAATGCGAAAATCACCGCAGATGTATGTAGCGGACGCAGGCGGCCAAAATTTAGCCAGGGTTCGATATTGAGCGCCGGGAAAACCATCTGGAGCGCAATAGCAACGCCAGCCA
>CAKZQE010000307.1 GCA_937139465.1 uncultured Gammaproteobacteria bacterium | reverse complement strand
CCGGCGCCCGGTGAGGCCTGGATTGACCCACAACTGGCGAGTGACTTAGCGCTGTCCGTCGGCGACAGCCTTGAAGTCGGGGCGGTGGAACTGACCATCGCGGCGATTTTGAGCTTCGAGCCGGACCGGGGTGGCGGGTTTTACTCCTTGCAACCGCGGGTGCTGATGAACCGTGCGGATTTGGAATCGGCGCAGGTGATTCGCCCTGGCGCCCGTGTCCGCTACTACCAGATCTTCGATGGTCCGCGTTGGCCGGAATTTAAAGACACCCTGGAAAGTCAGCTGCAGCCGCAACAGCGCCTGCGCAGCGGCGGCGAGGGCGGTAACGCCTTCGGTGACGCGATGGAGCGGGCGACCCGTTACCTGCGCTTGGGTTCGTTGTTGGCGATCATTGTCGCCGGTGTCGGTGTGGCCATGGGGGCAAACCGTTATGGGCAGCGTCATCAGGCGTCGACGGCGTTGCTGCGCACCTTTGGCATGCGTGGTGCGGATGTGCTCAAGGTTCACCTGATTCAGCTCGGCGGCTTAACCGCATTGGGTGTCACATTCGGCCTAATCATTGGGTTCGTCGCGCAATTCACCCTGATTGGCGTGCTGGCGGCGATGTTCCCCGGCGAGCTCCCAGCAGCGGGCTTCAAACCCGTATTGATGGGCGTCGCAACGGGCTTGGCGGTGGCCGTCGGCTTTGGCGCCGGACCGATTTTACGGCTGCGGGACGTGCCGCCGCTGCGCGTTTTGCGCCAGGACCTGGGCACGGCACCGGTGGCGCTCTGGGTCAGCTACCTGACGGCGGTGATTGCCCTTGGGGCGCTGATGGTGCTGTACACCGGAGACTGGCAGCTGACGCTGGTGCTCGCCGGTGTTGGCGTGGCGGTGATTGCCCTGCTGGCCGTGCTCGCCGTCGGTTTGTTGCGGAGTCTCGGCGCTGCCCGGGGCTGGGGCGGGCAGACCTGGCGCTTTGGCATCTTGCATTTAGCGCGTCAGCCCAAGGCCGCCGCGGCCCAGTTGCTTGCCTTTAGCCTGACGCTGATGGCGATGAGTCTTTTGTGGCTGGTGCGCGGCGAACTGGTGGGGCGCTGGCAGGATCAACTGCCCGTGGATACCCCGAACTACTTTGTGCTCAATATCCTGCCCGAGGAGGCGAGCGAGTTTCAGTCGGTGCTGGATCGCGAAGCCATCCCCGCGAGCCCGCTTTACCCCGTCAGCCGCGGCCGCTTGACGGAAATCAACGGCCAGCCGGTGCGTGAATTGGTTAGCAAAGAGCAAGACCTGCCAGAAGCCCTAGAGCGCGACCTATCGCTGACTGAAGCCTCCGAATTGGCGGCGGATAACCGCATCATTGATGGTCAGTGGCATGGGCAGGGCGGCGATGAAACCGTGGTCAGTGTCGAGGCCGAAGTGGCGGCCGAACTCGATATTCAGGTCGGCGATGTGCTCGGCTTTACCATCAACGATCAGACCATCGAGGCGCGGGTGGCCAGTCTGCGCACGGTGCAGTGGGATAGCTTCAAACCGAACTTCTACATGATCTTCAATCCCGGCACGCTGGACGCCATGCCCCGCGCCATCCTGACCAGCCTGCGCATTGGGCCGGAAAAATCGGGATTAGGACGCGAACTTATTCGCCAGTTCCCGGGCATCACGCTGTTCCAGGTCGATGCGCTGCTCAAGCAAATTCGAACCGTGCTGGAGCGGGCCACTACGGCTGTAAACCTGGTGTTGGTGTTCGTGCTTGCCGGCGGTTTGGTGGTGCTTTGGGTCAGTGTGAATTCGACGCTGGATGAGCGTATTCGCGAGGGCGCTTTGGTCCGGGTCATGGGTGCCAGTCGGGCCCAGGCGCGTGCCGCACAGTTGTCAGAGTTCGCCCTGTTAGGGGGGCTGTCCGGTGTGCTGGCAGCGGCGGGGGCTGAGCTGGGCAGTGTGTTTGTGTATTCGGCGCTGGGCGTTTCCTGGGCGCCGCACGCCGCGCTGTGGCTTGTGGTGCCGGCAGCGGGCGTCGGGGTGTTGGTATTAGCGGGCTGGATCGGAACGCGCCGGGTCACGCAGATGCCCCCGGCGGTGCTGCTTCGGGAAGCTTAAGCTTCCGGGCCTAGGTGGATGATGCCGTACAGGTCAACCACCAGGTCCGGGACGTCCTTGGCCATGCGCTCAACATTGGGCGTATCGGCCATGAGTTCTGCCATGTCGGCTTCTTCCTCGAATAGGCCGCTCAACACCATCATGGGTACCAGCGCTTGCGCGACGGAATCATCATGGCCTTCAAACCAGGCGCCATCATCGGCGAACACGCGCTCCAGATAACCCACGGCCCACTCTTGGAGGGGGTGAAAGTCGTCGGTAGGCGCCTCTAGCGGGGCCGGAATCCAAGGCGTGTCGCCGGCGGACAGGCGCTCATCGAGTCGCGTTGCCAGGGACTTGGCGATCTCGACCATCTCGGCCGGGGCGGTTTCACCCCAGGCTTCGTCGGCGACACGCTGGTCATCCCAGGGTTTCGGTGAGGATAGGTTTGCACAGACGTAGCCGTGCAAACCGGGGAAGTCGAGGGCTTCTTCAGTGGATGCAGCTGCATCGTCCCACTTGAGCCCGAGTTTTTTAATGGTCAGCATGGGCGCATTGAATGGCACTCGCCCATGCATTGCAAGGACTTGTTAGAACTGTCCACCGCAGGCTTTGGCCCAGGCCAAGGTGTTGTCCAACATGCGGTTGCTGAAGCCCCACTCGTTGTCGTACCACGACATGACTTTGACCAGGCGGCCGTTAACGCGCGTTTGTGCGGCGTCGACGATCGAGCTGGCGGGGTGGTGGTTAAAGTCCGCGCTGACCAGGGGAACCTGGTTGATTTCCATTACGCCTTTGGACTCGCCGGCGGCCTTGGTCAGGACGGCATTAATGTCGTCGACGCTGACGTCGGCTTTGACTGTGGCGGTCAAATCCACCAACGACACGTTAATGGTAGGAACGCGAACGGCCATGCCATCCAGTACACCATTCAATTCCGGCAACACCAGGCCAACGGCAGCGGCGGCCCCGGTTTTGGTCGGGATCATTGATGAGACGGCGCTGCGTGCGCGGTACAAATCCGTGTGGTAGACGTCGGTCAGGACCTGGTCGTTGGTAAAGGCGTGAATGGTGGTCATCAGGCCTGACTCGATGCCAAAGGCGTCGTTCAAGGCTTTGGCCACAGGCGCCAGGCAGTTGGTGGTGCAGGACGCGTTCGAGATGACCTGATGATCGGCGCTCAATACGTCGTCATTAACGCCGTAAACCACCGTGGCATCAACACCTTTACCGGGTGCGCTGACGATGACTTTTTTGGCGCCGGCTTCAATGTGCGCCAGGGCTTTGTCTTTGTCGGTGAAAAAGCCGGTGCATTCGTAGACAACGTCAACGGCTAACTCAGCCCAGGGCAGGGCAGCTGGGTTGCGCTCGCTCAGTACTTTGATGGTGTCATTGCCAACGCGCATGTCGGCGCCTTCGACGCTAACGGTCTGGGCAAAGCGGCCATGGGTCGTGTCGTACTGCGTGAGGTGTGCGTTAATGTTGACGTCGCCCAAGTCGTTGATCGCGACCACTTGGATGTCGTTGTTGAGGCCGCGCTCGTACAATGCGCGCAGCACGTTGCGTCCAATGCGGCCGTAACCGTTAATAGCGACACGAATAGTCATGTAAGAAGCCTCTGTAAGTTTCGATTATTCGTAAGTTTACTAACATTTTTCCGGTTCATGCCAGCATATACCCGGATATTTGCAATATACTTCGACAAATTAACAACATTTTGCCCCGGAGGGCCTTGCATGCACCCGACACTTGTTGCCGTCACCGAACGGATCATTGAACGCAGCCGCGACTCGCGCGCCCGCTACCTCGCCATGATCGATCGCGCAGCAGCACAGGGGCCCATTCGTGGTGGCCTGTCGTGTGGCAACTTAGCGCATGGATTCGCCGCCTGTGGGGCGACGGATAAGCAACGCTTAAAGATGATGGATTCGGCAAACATTGCCATCGTCAGTTCATACAACGACATGCTGAGCGCTCACCAGCCGCTGGATGAATACCCGGCTATCCTTAAGCAGGCCTTGTCCGACATCGGTTCGGTCGGCCAGTTCGCCGGTGGTGTTCCCGCCATGTGCGACGGTGTTACCCAAGGCCGAGCAGGCATGGAATTGAGCCTGTTGTCGCGTGACGTGATCGCCCAGGCCACGGCCGTGTCGCTCTCGCACGATATGTTCGACGGCATGTTGCTGCTGGGTGTGTGTGACAAAATCGTGCCCGGGTTGCTGATCGGTGCGTTGCGCTTTGGCCACCTGCCCGCGGTCTTGGTGCCGGCGGGCCCGATGCCCAGTGGCTTGCCGAACAAAGAAAAGGTCCGCATTCGCCAGCTCTACGCCGAAGGCAAAGTCGGCCGGGACGAGCTGCTGGAAGCGGAGTCGGCCAGCTACCACAGCCCAGGCACCTGTACGTTCTACGGCACCGCCAACACCAACCAGATGATGCTCGAAATCATGGGGCTGATGTTGCCGGGCGCGGCCTTTGAGAACCCGGGTACCGAGATTCGTGAAGCCCTGACTCGCGCGGCGGCCGTGCGTGTTGCCCGCAGCACGCACCTGACGGATGACTGGACTCCGATGGGTCGCGTGGTCGACGAGAAATCCGTGGTTAATGGCCTGGTCGGCTTGTTGGCGACTGGCGGTAGCACCAACCACACCTTGCACATGGTGGCGATTGCCGCGGCCGCAGGTATCCGTTTGACCTGGGAAGACTTCGACGCGCTGTCCGCCGTCGTGCCGCTGCTGTGCCAGGTCTACCCCAACGGCCAAGCCGACGTGAACCACTTCAAAGCAGCCGGTGGCATGCCCTTTGTTATTCGCGAATTGCTGGATGCTGGGCTGTTGCACGATGACGTGACCACGGTCGTGGGCCATGGCATGCGCGCTTACACGCGTGAACTCTGGCTCGATAACGGTGAACTGGCCTACCGTGATGAGGACGTGCAATCGGGTGATCTGGACGTTGTGCGCCCGGTGTCAGACCCCTTCCAGCCCGAGGGCGGCATGAAGTTGCTCAGCGGTAACCTCGGCAAAGCGATCATTAAAATCAGTGCGGTCCAGTCCACGTATCACGTGGTCGAAGCCCCGGCGGTTATTTTTGAGCACCAGGATGACGTCAAAGGGGCCTTCGAGTCCGGCGCCTTGAATCGTGATTGCATTGTGGTCGTTCGAGGCCAGGGTCCGCAGGCCAATGGCATGCCAGAGCTGCATAAGCTGACACCCTTCTTGGGGGTTCTGCAGGACAAGGGGTACCACGTCGCGCTGGTCACCGACGGCCGTATGTCGGGTGCGTCCGGAAAGGTTCCGGCGGCCATTCATCTAAGCCCCGAGGGCGTCGCTGGCGGTTTAATCGGCAAGGTCCGCGAGGGTGACATGCTGCGGTTGGATGCAACCACGGGCGAATTGACCCTTCAGGTGTCCGACGAGGAGCTGGCCAGCCGTGACAATGCGTGCCACCTCAAACCCGAACTCGGCATGGGGCGCGAACTGTTTGCACAGCAGCGCCCGGTGGCACTGCCGGCTGAGCTGGGTGGGGGCATACTGGGAGATCTGACCCGTGTCTAAGCAACAGGCCCGCGCTGTCGTCGGTGATATTGGCGGCACCAACGCGCGCTTCGGCGCACTGCTGACCGATGACCCGCATGCGCTCAGCGACATTCGGGTGTATCCCTGCCTCGATTTTGAGGGTTTGGCGGATGCGTTTCGTCGCTACGTGGCGGACGCTGATATCAGCACTGACTGTTTGAGCGTCGCCATGGCCTGCCCAGTTGAGCGCGACCAGGTCAAGATGACCAACAACCATTGGCAGTTTTCCCAGCGCGA
>CAKZQE010000306.1 GCA_937139465.1 uncultured Gammaproteobacteria bacterium | reverse complement strand
CTCAAAGAACTGACAACAGTAGTCGCTGATACCGGCGACTTTGAAACACTGGCGGCTTACACTCCGCAGGATGCGACCACAAATCCATCGCTGATCCTAAAAGCCCTGCAAATGGATGAATACGCGAGTCTTCTGGACGACGCGATTCAATCGACTGCAGACTCAGGCCTCAGCGGGGATGCCCGCACAGATTTAGTAATCGACCACCTCCTGGTAGGATTTGGCCAAAAAATTCTGGAGATTGTTCCAGGCCGCGTTTCTACCGAAGTCGATGCCTGCCTGGATCGCATGGCCGTCAACATCAGCAAAAGCCTGGCGGACACCATGCCGTTGATTTTGTGTGTCATGCGCGGTGGTATCGTGACCTGCGGCAGCTTGTTGCCGAAACTGACCTTTCCGTTACAGGTCGATTACGTTCACGCCAGTCGGTATCGCGACAAAGAGCGCGGGGGCGAGCTGGAATGGTCCGTGCGCCCGCAGTTTGACCTCAAAGATCGGGTGATTTTGTTGGTCGACGACATTTTGGACGAGGGCCACACCCTGGCGGCGATCAAAGAGGAATGCCTGGCCGCAGGTGCCGCCAGCGTACAGACCGCGGTGCTGGTCGATAAGATCCACGACCGTCGCAGTGAGCGCCTCACCAAGGCTGACTTTACTGGTCTGTACACACCCGACCGTTTTCTGTTTGGCGCCGGGATGGACTACAAAGGCTTTTGGCGCAACGCCCCGGGCATCTACGCGATGCCGGAATAGGGCACCGCCGCTACTCGCGCTCCCGTGCTTACTCCGTGCGCGAGTAGGTCAGCAAAACCCCGAACATGGGGTGATCCAGATAATGCAACACCCCAGAGCGGGCGCGGCGGGTTTCAATCAGCCGCGGCGTGATGGGGCCCTCGGGCGACCCGTCGACAACATACTGCAGCGCCAAATCGACTTCAGATTCGATGAACTTGGCGATCGAGAAATTAACGTAGCCGTCCAGCTCAAAACCACGTCCAAACCCTAGATCACGGCCGCCGGTAATCCGAATCGGACGGTCTTGGCCCTTTGGCATCAGCCCGTGCAACCAGCGCTCATGAAACAACACCGGTTTGCCCTGGGCTTGCAGTCGGTCGGCCTCGGCCAGTAGCGCGCGCTCGGCGGGGGCAAAGGGCACCAGCGTCAGGTTGCCGTCGATCAGACTGGCGTCCAAGCCCAGGGCTTGGGCCGGTCGGGGTGCCGGCAAGTCGCTGCGTGCGAAGGCCTCGTCCACGGCAAAGGGGCTGTCTTGGTGTTTAAACACCAGCATTTCGACTTCGTAAAACCGAGCCTCGGCGGACGCCAAAATCGCGACGGACACCATGGCGATGGCGACACTGAATCGAAGGATCGGGTTCATGCGGCATACTCCGGTTTGAGGGTTTCGAATAGGTCTTCCAGCAGCGCAAAGCGGCTCTCGGGCGTGGGGCAATCTTGAACGACTTTGAGGCCATCGGCACCGTCCATTCGATAACGCATCGGCAGCGTTTGCACCAGCTTGATCAGGTGAATTGGCTGAACCTGCGTGTTGGCCGCGAACTCGACCTTGCCGCCTTTCTCGCCCGCGCTGATGCGCTTGAGCCCTAGCTGTTTAGCCCGCACCCGCAGGTGGCCCTGGCGCAGCAGGTTGTGCACCGTATCGGGCAAGGTGCCAAAGCGGTCCACCATTTCAATGCGGATGTCTTCCAGTGCGTCGGCGGATTTGGCCGCGGCGATACGCTTGTACAGCTCAAGGCGGGCCGGGACGTCAGGCAACCAATCGTTTGGTATCAAGGCGGCGACTTTGATGTCGACCTCGACACCGCTGCGCAACGGCTTTTCCAGGGCCGGCTCACGGCCTTCACGGATCGCCTGTACGGCTTCCTCGAGCATTTCCATGTAGAGGCTAAAGCCAATGGTCTGCATCTGACCGGATTGCTGGTCACCCAGCAGTTCACCCGCACCGCGGATTTCCAAGTCATGCGATGCCAACATAAAGCCGGCACCTAAATCCGTGGCCATGGTGATGGCCTCTAAGCGTTTCACGGCGTCGCCGGATAGCGCGCTGGGGTCCGGTGTCAGTAGGTAGGCGTACGCCTGGTGGTGGCTACGGCCAACCCGTCCGCGCAGCTGGTGCAACTGGGCCAGGCCGAACTTGTCGGCACGGTCGATCAAAATGGTGTTGGCGTTGGGCACATCGATGCCGGTCTCGATAATGGTCGAGCACACCAGCACGTTGAAACGCTTGTGGTAAAAGTCACTCATGACCTTTTCCAGTTCGCGCTCGCGCATCTGGCCATGGCCAACCACGACACGGGCTTCGGGCACCAGTTCGCGCAGCCGCTCGGCGGTGCGTTCGATGGTTTTGACGTCGTTGTGCAGGTAGTAGACCTGACCGCCGCGCAGCAATTCACGCAGAATCGCTTCTTTAACCAGGGGCAGATCAAAGCTCTTGACGAAGGTTTTGACACTGAGGCGGCGCGCCGGCGGGGTCGCAATAATCGACAGGTCCCGCCGCCCGGACATGGCCATGTTCAGGGTGCGGGGAATCGGCTTGGCGGTCATTGCCAGCACGTCGACCTCCGAGCGCAGGGACTTCATCGCTTCCTTTTGACTGACGCCGAAACGGTGTTCCTCGTCGATGATCAGCAGGCCGAGGTCCCGGAACTTCACCGATTTGGCCAGCAGGGCGTGGGTGCCGATGACGATTTGTGCCGTGCCGTCCGCGATCTGCTTCAGCAAATCCACGTTCTCCAGCTCCCTCAGCTTCATCTCCTCAAGCGCCTCCAGGTGCTTCGCGTGCGCCGCGGACGCCTCGGACGCCAACTTCTCCCTCTGCGTCTCGAGCGAGTACAGCGCCTTCGCCTGCCGCTGCGCCTCCGACTTGTACCCCGCGACTTCGCGCTCGAGATTCTTCTTCGAGTTTTCGTTCACGCGCACCAACCCAACCTGCTTCGCCGTCGCGCTCTCGGCTTGGCTCTTCAGCTTCGCGAGCACGTCCAGCTCGCGCTTGAGCTCATCGCGCGCCTTGCGGTCGCTCTCCAATTGTTTCCGATGCGCCTCGGCGTCGCGCTCGAGCGCGACGACGCGTTCGAGAATCTCGGCGTTCGATTCGGCGTCGGGCATTTCTGTCTCGGCGTCGCCGGCGTCGTCCGCCTTGGCCTCCGCGAGCCGAACCTCGAGCAGCTCCTCGTGCGTCTCGAACGCCGCGCGCACGTCCGCCTCGCCCTCGCCGCTCCCCGTCCCTGCCACCCCTGCTGCCGTCCCCTTCGCCATCACGCCCGGGGCCGCGGTCCCTCCTCACCAGACTCGCGCAAAGGTTTGCCGAGGTTTGCGCTGCCGGAGACAGTCCAGCCGCCGCGTCCGGGCTGCCAGAGCCGCCGGCGTGGTCGGCCACCCACAACGCGCGCCGAAGCACGCCCGCGCCCGGCCTGCGCTCAAGACAGCGCGACCAGCGCCAGCTGCAGCAGCTCGCGGCTGCTGGCTTGGCCACTGCGGTTCACCAGCACCAGCGCCTGTTCGCTATGCACTGCCGCACCGCCCACGGCAAAGCCCTTAAGGCCGCACTGGTCGATCAACCAGCCCGCCGCCAGCTTCACCTGGCCATCAGCCTGAGCAAAAGCCACCAGCCGTGGATAACGCTGGCGCAAGGCTTCCGCCGCG
>CAKZQE010000305.1 GCA_937139465.1 uncultured Gammaproteobacteria bacterium | reverse complement strand
CGCTTCACGCGTCGCAACATGAATGGTCAGAAGTCGTTAGTTGAACTGAGGTTTACGGTAGTGGCGCCCCCATGTGGATTCGAACCACAGGCCTTCCCCTTAGGAGGAAAGTGATCTGATTTTTTTACATTTTAGATCAATGGCTTCAGCCCTAGAATTCTGCGGCGTGTAGCATTTGTGCATGCCGATCATCCCGGAATTTGAACTGCAACGTGGCTCTTCTAAGACTATGCGAGGTTTGGCATCGCCGGCACTGAACCCCTGATCCAAAACCATGGACACCGCTTCGCGTTTGAACGCTCGACTAAACGAACGCCGCTTTTTCATTAGAACATTCCTTGCTTGGTCGCAGATTACCACCTAGTTGAGTGTCCGAATTCGATGAACCACTACACTACATCGGCCATTCCAGCGACATGAACACCCAACACGCCGCTATCGCAGGCGAGCTGGCAGCTTTGGCCGACCGTGCGCCGGTGTAGTCGGTGCTTGGCAATCATGACAACCGCATTTGGCGCGAACTATGGCAACAGGTGTTTGACCAAACCCCGATTGAGTTGATGGAAAACCGCGCTGTCGATGCCTGAGTTGCTGACTATACGTTCTACGATTGATTACCTCGATCTCGGTATACCAATTAAAATTAATATGGCACGGGCGATTAACGTAAAACAATACGCTTTAGTAAATTTTCATAGGACTGGGTGCTAAGTACGTATTATTTTTTTTTGGCGAACAAACATTTCAGGGCGTGCGATTTATTGTTCGCCCAAGGCAAGACTAAGGGTCATACAGGCCCCGGTCGGCGTCGGCACAAGCGTGAATTCGGCGCCCAGCTCACGCGCACGCAATCGCATGTTACGCAAACCATTGTTCGGCGTTAGCGCACCGCTTGACAGTAGCGTCCCGCCGGAGTTTTCGACGGTCAATTTCACCCCACCGTTCGCTAAAGTCGAGCCCATAACACTAATTTTTTGGGCATTACCGTGTTTCACAGCATTGGTCACAGACTCTTGAATAATCCGTGCAACCGATAGGACTTTCTCGGGCGCTAACACCAAATCCGGCGGCAAATTAAGCATCGACCATTCAACCTCGATCCCCAAGTTAATGAGCGGGTTGAGTGTTCGCTCTCGCAAAACCGCCAGTGCCGACAGCAAATTACCGGTGTGTAAATCCAGCGCATGGATGATGATATGCAGGTCGGTCAGGGCGTAACGCGCCACACGTTTAATCTCGTCGCCGTCGGCCGC
The DNA here is from genome assembly GCA_937139465.1 of uncultured Gammaproteobacteria bacterium. Classification (GTDB taxonomy): domain Bacteria; phylum Pseudomonadota; class Gammaproteobacteria; order Pseudomonadales; family Litorivicinaceae; genus Litorivicinus. The sequence goes on along the minus strand of CAKZQE010000305.1, from coordinate 1,016 downwards.
CGGATCCTCGGACAGCGCGACAATAGTCGACAGGTGTCCCGCCACCCCGTCATGAAGATCGGTAGTGATGCGCTCGCGCTCATGTTGAGTGGCCAGCTGCTTGACCAGCCGCTTTTCGGTGTCCAATACGCCTCGCAATTCGGCCTCCCGACCCGCCAATTTACGGCGCAGAACCTCGGCAGCCCGATCGCCGGCCTCCAATGATTTAACCAACCGCATGGTCAGGTAAGCACCAATGGCAACGAAAAGTGGTATTCGCAAGGACTGGGCCAAGAATAACCCCGAGTCAACCAAGCCCAGGTTGAGGCCGACATCGTGAATCATCGTCAGCAACAACAGCGCCCCGCCGTACCCAATCGCGCGCGAAGCCTTGGGATATTTCGATGCATTATCACCCAGCAAGACAGTTACAAACACCGCGATGCTGAACACATGAACGGGAATTGCAATAAATAGACCGGCAATCCGAACATCCAACCCCGCCCACCAGACCAAAACGATCAATGTCGTTGGCACCAGAAAAGCCATCGGCAACAGGGCTCGCGGTGGCGCGCGACCGATGAACGCATAAGAAAAGCCTACCGTTGCCAGCGACCCACCTGTGGCCAATAAAAACATCATCGGCCACAGCCCTTCCAGGGCCGGAAACGTGGTACTTAAGGCCCCAACAAAGGTGCCGCTGGACGCCACCAAAAAAAATCCCAGCCAGGCAAAAGACTTTTCGGAGCGGCGCACCAACGCAATCCCCAAACACACGATGCCCAGCAACAGCTGTGCGCCGAACGTGATGCGTTTTAAATCAACCGATAAAAATCGACGGACTTGAAAGAAGCGATCAAAGGTTCCCGGTGGTCCTATGTAAATCGGCGACAACGTGCCCGGGGTCAGCGATTCACTCGCGACCGAAATTCGCAGTCGATTAATACCGTCTACACGCAAATTACTTGGCAATTCAAGCAGCACCGAGCCAAACGACATGCGGCCATGCCAGCGCACCATTGGCCGGTTAAAATGAA
>CAKZQE010000304.1 GCA_937139465.1 uncultured Gammaproteobacteria bacterium | reverse complement strand
TAACTGAACCGGGGCAGCGGTCGGGTTTTGATTTTTTTTGGTTTTGGCATTGGTACCCGCCATGCCCGGCCGTTTTAGGGTGGGGGGGGGGTCGGGATCGACCAGGAACGGCAGGATCATCGCCGCGTGAACCAGCATGGCTAGGCCAAGGCCGGCCCACAGGGCTTTATTCGTGCGTTCAATGCTCAGGGTCACAGCAATCCCGTTACCACCTCCAACAAGTCGTTGGCCAAATCGCTGCCGGTGGCCGCATCGATTTCGCGCATGCACGTGGGCGAGGTCACGTTTATTTCAGTGACCCGGTCGCCAATCACGTCCAGTCCCACTAAATATAGTCCGCGCTCGCGAAGGTGCGGGCCGATGGTATTAGCCAGCGCGCGATCGGTGTCCGACAGGGGTTGAGCGACGCCTCGGCCGCCGGCGGCGAGGTTGCCACGGGTCTCGCCTTGGCTCGGAATGCGCGCCAAGCAGTAATCCGCCGGTTCACCGTTGATCATCAAAATGCGCTTGTCGCCGTCGACAATCGCCGGCAGGTATTGCTGGGCCATGATGCTGTGGCGGCCGCTGTCCGTCAGGCTTTCGATCACGGCTCCCAGGTTCATGCCGTCAGCGCCGATGCGAAAAATGCCGCGACCGCCCATGCCGTCCAGGGGTTTAAAGATCACGTCCCGGTGCTCGGCATAAAACGCGCGCAGCTGGGCTTCGTTGCGGCTGACCAGGGTCGGCGCCATCAAGTCAGGGAACCAGGTGGCGAATAGCTTTTCGTTGCAGTCGCGGACAGCGCTTGGGCGGTTGATGACTTTGACGCCCTGGGTCTCGGCGATGTCGAGGATCTGGGTGGCGTAGAGGTACTCGCTATCAAAGGGTGGGTCGGTGCGGATAAACAACAAATCCAGATCGCCCAGGGGTTTGATGCTGGCCTCGCCAAGGTCAAAAAAGTCCTCGTTTTGGTCGCGAACCCTGAGTTGTGCGCTGTGCCCCATGGCCACGCCACGATCCAGCGACAAGTCGGCTGGGGTGAGGTAGTGAAGCGTGGCGCCACGTTTTTGGGCGGCCAGCAAAATCGCAAAGGAGGTGTCTTTGTAGGGTTTGATGCCCTCAATCGGGTCCATCAAGATGCCAATGTTCAGGCTCACGGGTGGCTCCTAGCCAAGCAAATGTGAGCGTGAGAATACACTAGCCGAGGTCGCCGTAGCGGCTTTGGCACAGGGTGGCCACCGCGACCGCCGCCGTTTCCGCACGCAGAATCCGCGAACCCAGGCCGATGCCCTGATAGCCTCGGGTGATCGCCCAGTCGACTTCGTCGTCGCTGAGCCCGCCCTCAGGGCCAATCAGCGCGCGAACGGGACCGTTGCTCTGTGCGGGCCAACTGGGTTCGCGCCCCGGCGCCAATACCAGGCCGATCTGGCTGGGTGTCAGCGCGGGCAAGTCAGTCAGGGCACATGGGGCGAGCAACTCGGGCAGCACCGCGCGCTTGGATTGCTCGCACGCACTGATGACGATGTTGCGCCAGCGCGCGTCGCGTTTGCTTTGGCGGTCGCCGGACAGGCGCGCTTCGGCGCGCTCGCTGATAACCGGCTGAATGCAGGTGACACCCAATTCAGTGGCTTTTTGCAGCGCCCATTCGAAGCGCTCGCCTTTGGTGATAGCCAGCTCTAGGGTGAGATGCAGCGGGCTTTCGTGGTCGACAGACAGCGGCGCGTCAACTGCCAAGGTGAGGTCGCGCCGCCCCTTCTCAGTCACCATCGCTGGCCACACCTGACCGGAGCCATCAAACAGTTCCAACGCCTGCCCGGGTTTGACCCGCAAGACATTCAACAAGTAGTGCGCATTGTCGCCCTCGAGCAGCATCGCTGGGCTGTGCTGGGGGGCGTAGTGTGTAAAGATTCGGGGGATTCGGTTCATCGGCGCAAATTGCCACTGAGCCCTTATAAAAACAATCAGGAGAATCATCCCATGCGCATACTGTTGGCCCTGCTTCTGTCGATCAGCCTTCATGCCCAGGCGGACCTTGCGTCCTTGATCCAAGCCTATGACAACACCAGCTGGAAAACGGCCGATAGCGCGGTGAAATTGAGCGAACTGGAAAGCCAGCTGGCCACGGCGGATGCCATGGCTGAGTCCAGCGAGGTGCTGATGTGGCGCGGTGCGATTGCCGCTTCGGTGGCCCGTGAGAAGGGCGGTGTTGCAGCGCTTTCGACCATTAAGGCCGCGAAAAAATCCTTGGAGGCTGCGATTGACGCCGATGGCAGCAACCATATGGCGAAGGCTATTTTGGCCAACCTGCTGGCCAAAGCACCGGGCTGGCCGTTGTCGGTCGGCAATAAAAAGAAAGCGGCGGCGATGTTCGAAGCGGTTTTAAAGGCGGAGCCGACGAACTTGTTGGCGCTGCAGGGCTACGGCGACTTGATGGTCGCTAAAAAACAACCGGACGAAGCTCGGGGTTACTATGCGGCGGCGTTGCAGGTGACGCCACGGGCTGGGCGCGAGATGGCGGATCAAGCTCGCCAGGCCGAGATCAAAGCGCAAATCGACGCGCTCTAAGGAATCGAATTGAAAGCCCCCGATCGAACGCTTTTTTTATTGACGGTACTGATCTGGGGTTCGACCTGGTACGCCATCAAATTTCAGCTCGGCACGGTGGACCCGATGGTCAGCGTCGCCTGGCGATTCTTGGCCGCGGGTGGGCTGATGTTGCTGGGGTGTCGGCTGCTGGGTGTCTCGCTTGCGCTGCGCGGGTCCGAGCACCTGTGGGTCTTGGCGCAAGGCGTCACCCTGTTTTCAATTAACTACGCGCTGTTTTACGTCGCCACCGGTTACCTAACCAGCGGGCTGATTGCCGTGCTGTTCAGCACCATGGTGGTGTGGAACGCGTTTGGGGCACGGGTGATTTTGAAAACCCCGGTGCCGCTTCGTGTGGTGGTGGGCGGGATCGTCGGGTTTTGCGGGCTGGCGCTGCTGTTCATGCCCGATATCTTCAATATTGCGTACGGCCCGGCCGAGGTCGGTGCGCTATTGATCAGCGTGATTGCGACCCTATGTGCCAGCACCGGCAACATCATCAATGCCCGCAACCAAAAGGCTGGGGTTGGGCTGATGGCGGGTAACGCTTGGGGCATGCTCTATGGCGGGCTGTTTACCCTGGCGCTGTGTGTTTACTGGAACAAGCCCCTGGTATTCGAGATGAGCACAGCCTATGTCACTAGTTTTCTTTACCTGGTGGTGTTTGGATCCATCATCGCCTTTGCCGCCTACACCAAAATTATTCGGGACTGGGGCGCAGAGCGGGCCGCATTTTCGACCTTGCTGTTTCCAATTGTGGCGCTGGCCATCAGCACGGTGTTTGAAGACTACCGCTGGACGCTTGAAGCGGTCCTGGGCAGCGCGCTGGTGCTGCTGGGTAACTACATGGCCCTGCGGCGGGTTTAGGCCGTGATCGTCGGCTCGTCGCACTCCAGGGCCCCATCCCAATACAGATAGTCAGTCCAGGTGTGATGCAAAAAGTTCGGCGGGAACGAGCGGCCGTGTTCTTGCAATTGCCACACGGTCGGGGCTTTGGCCGGCGTAATGGGGATCATGCCGATTTCGCGGGGTAGTTTGTTGGCCTTGCGGCGGTTGCAGCTGGTGCAGGCCGCGACGATGTTTTCCCAGCTGGTTTTGCCGCCCATCGAGCGCGGGATGACGTGGTCGAACGTGAGCGCTTTCGGTGGTAGCCGTTCGGCGCAGTATTGGCAGGTGAACCGGTCGCGAAGGAACAGGTTAAAGCGGGTGAAGGCGACTTGGCGAGACTGGGGGGCGTAGTGTTTGAGGGCAATGACGGAGGGGAGCGTGAGCGTCGTTGAGGGGCTGGCTATTCGGTCATCGTATTCCTCGACGACGGTGACCTTGTCCAGGCAGACCGCCTTAACAGCGTCTTGCCAGCTCCATAACGAGAGCGGGTAGTAACTGAGCGGTCTAAAGTCCGCGTTCAGTACGAGCACCGGTGAGTGCTGCCCCTTTTCTGGGGTTGGAAGTGCGACGTTCATAACTCAGTGTCCTTCGGGTTGCCCATCCAAACGATCTGTGTAGCGGTTGTCTGTCCTCTCGTTGTACACCATTTCAGGGCAATGTTTCAGTTTGACGAAGGTCCGGGCGTACCTCAGGGTGCCGTGAGCGATCCATGCATTAGTTTTATTGTTCTATCGAGGTCGAAAAGTCGTTAGTCCGGCTGATGCTTGCTCCCTATAGTGAGCCTATCCAAAGGCGCTGAGGTCAGTGCCAACGACCAAATGAGGAAAAGGCCATGAAAAATTCACCTGTTAGCAATGCTTGGTTTGAGCGCATGAGTCAGGCGTTCGCCACTGCTTTTGGTGTTGGCGCGGTGGCGCACGCCCCACGTCGTCAGCCGTCGCTGTATACGCAGTGGTTTGTTTGAAGGGGTAGTCCGTCGCGAGGGAGCTCAGACTCCCTCGCTATTGGGCTGATTCCAGCAGCCCCAAAAAGGCAATCAAATCGTCGATCTCGGCGTCGCTCAGACCCAGCGGCTGGACTTTGACGGAACCGCGAAGTCGAGCCATTTCCTGAGCGTTCTCGAAGCCAATCCAATCAATCCGTTCCAGGTGCGGCGCGTCGGCGAGCACCGCCTGTGTCCGGTCGTAGTTAGCCAGCGCCTCCAGTGGGTCGTTGTGATGCTCGATGATCCCGCGCAGCGTCAGATAGGCGCCGTTGTGCCCATAGGGCGCGGTTAAGGTCACGTTCCGAAGGGAGGGCACGCGGAACGCGTAGCGATCGTCCCAATCGTTACTGTGAGCCATGCGGCCTAGATCCCGAGCCACCGGGTCCCATGGCCGGGTGCGGCCCGGTCCCATGGGCGGTAAACCGAGCGACACAAACGACTGGTTCGTCATCAGCGGCCCCGAGTGGCAGCTGGCGCAACTGTTGTCGGCGTAAAACAGCTCGAGACCGCGCCGCTGGGCATCGGTCAGGGCAACGTGCTCACCGCGTGCCAGCCGGTCGATGGGCGCATCCAAGGTGCGAAACTCGGCGTTGATAAAGTCCCCGATCGCGTTGGCCAGGTGGGTGATGGTGACCTGACGGCGCTGGGTCAGCTCGGGGTAGGCCTCTTGCAACAATCCCCAGTAGTAGTCGAATCCGATAATGCGCTCGACGATCACCGGCCAGGCCCAGTCAATGCGCTGGCGTGCGGCGCCAATGACTTCGTTTTCGCCGGTGTTGCCGGCCATCTCAAACTGAGCGGTCAGCGGCAGCACGGCCTGGGCCGCCAGTAGGCCATTTAGGCCCTCAGGCAAGCGGTCTTCGGCGGGGCTGTCAAAGCCACTCGGGGCTTTGGGGTCAAACGAAAGGCGCCCGTCCCAGAACAGGTGCGTGATCGAACGGTGACCAAGGTTCCACAGCGGCGGGGCATGGCGCGGCACACGCTTTTTGATGCCGGCGTTGGCGATGCGCTCTGGACCCTCGCCAATGCCGCCCTCGCCAACACTCAGCGATACGCCGTCAGCGCTGCCGAAGTCGGGCAAGTGGCAGGTTTGGCAGCTGATGTTGTAGTTGCCGCTTAACACCGGGTCTTTGAATAATTGGCGGCCCAATTCAACCCGCGCGGGGTCCGTTGGCCAAAAGTCGTCCTGGCTCATGGGTTTCCACGGCAACGGGCCGGCCATGGCTGGTAAGCTTGTGGAAAATAAGACCAACGAGGCCAGCATGCCAAACATCGTCCTTACGCTTTTTTTCTCTCTATGCATGTCGCAAATAGCTCGGGCGGGTGACGTCGAAGACGCGAAAAACATGATGGAACAGGGCGGCTACAGCGCCGCATTTGAACTGCTGTACCCCATGGCCCAAACCGGTAACGCCGATGCTGAAGAGCTGATCGGCAGCATGTACGCCCTGGGTCTGGGGGTTGAGCGGGACGATATTCGCGCGTTTGAGTGGTATCTGCGCGCCAGTATGCGAGGCCATGCCGGCGCCCAAAGTGGAATTGGTTGGTACTACGAAGTCGGCCGCGGTCTCACCGGGGTCGATCTGGTCCGTGGTTATGCCTGGTACACCATCTCGGCCATCGGGGGTGACCCGGATGCGGCGATCAGCCAGGAAGAAATTGTGAAAAAGATGACGCCGGCTCAGATCGAGCAGTCTCAGAAATTGGTCAAAGACTATCGGGCGCATCTTTTTCCCTTCGAATAGAAGCGAGTGGCCTGCAGCGCAGGCCACGGCTCAGCCTTACATCAGGTCGCGTGCGTATTCCGCATCGAACTTAGCTTCGGCTTCTTTGGATGCCTCTTGGAAGGCATTAAAGAAACGCTCGCCCTCGCGTACGTTGCCTTTGAACCAGTCGTAAACCGGTGCAGCGGCCGCTGCCAATTGGGCTTTTTCGTCAGGCGTCGGGACGTAGAGCTCGCCACCGATTTCCTTGAACTCTTCGTAGGCCTGGATTGATTTACGCTTGGGGCTGGCGAAGGTGGCTTGCTGAAGCGCAGCGAACCCATCGACCACGACGCGGCGCATGTCCATCGGCATGTTCATAAACATTTCGTTGTTCATCATCCACAGCGCTGCCATGTAGGCGTGGCCGTCCAGGGTTACGTACTTCAAGCCGGCTTCTGGGAATTTCATGCCCATGATGTCGGTGATGCCGTTTTTGGAGCCTTCGACAACCCCGGTCTGGAAGCTAGAGAACAGCTCAGGCCATGGGATCGGCGTTGGGCTTGCGCCCAGGGCTTTGACCAGTTCCTGCGGCAAATCCGCCACGACGGTCCGGATCTTCAGGCCTTCAAAGTCCGCCGGCGTGCGCAAGGTGCGCTTGGTGTTGGCAAAGTTACGCCAGCCGCCGGTGTTACCCACCGTCATCAGGCGCACTACGTCACCCGAATCCGCCAGCATTTGCTTACGCAGCTCGGACACGAAGGGGCCGCTCAGGACTTCCTCAGCGACACGGTCGTTGGCCATGACGTAGGGCAAGTCGAACATTTGGACGTAAGGGAAGGTCGAGGCCACGCCACCGGAGGTCGACACGTAGATATCAACGCTGCCGTCTTCGATGGCCTGCAAGCACTCGGTGCCGTTGGCGCACAGCTGCGTGCCGATGAACAAATCGACCTTGATCGCGCCGTTGCTGGCCGCTTCGACGTAGTCTTTAAAGACCACCAGACCATCGTAGTCTTCGTCGTTTTCATTTGAGTTTGCCACCGCGCGTAGGTTGTAATCCGCCGCGCTGGCTACACCCGCGACCGCGATGCTGGCGCCCAGAAGGGCCGCGGTGATCAGGTTTTTCGACTGTTTAAACATGTTGAACCTCTTTTTTTTGTTATTGACACACCATGCGGCCGAGGCCGCGCTCCCAGTCAGGTTACTAAACCTAACCACCTTGGAATGGTCAGTGAAATCTCAGGCACGAAGGTGATCAGCAAGATCACAACGACTTCGGCTGCCAAAAACGGCAGGATTGCGCGGCTGATGGTTTCCACTTTTTCGCCCGATACGGAGCTGGCTACAAACAGCACCAGCCCCATCGGTGGCGTGGCCAGACCCACAGTCAGGTTCACGCTCATGATCATTGCAAAATGCACGGGGTCGACGCCCATGTCCACGAACACCGGGCCAAGGATCGGGCCTAGGATAATGATCGCAGGGCCGGCATCGAGGAACATGCCGACAATAAACAGCAGGATGTTGATTAAAAACAGCAACACATAGCTGGACGACGACAGCGCCAGCACCCATGACGCCAGATCCTCGGCCACGTGTGACAGGCTGACGACCGTCTTGAACGCGATGGCCGCGCCGACCAGCAGCAGCACCACCGCGCTGGCCATGGCCGCTTTGTTAAAGATGGCTGGCAGGTCTTTAAAGGTCAGCGTGCGGGTGACAAAGAGGCTCAGTACCAGGGCGTAGGCAACGGCCACGGCACTGGCTTCGGTGGGGGTGAAAATGCCGCCCAAAATACCGCCCAAAATGATCACCGGGGTCATCAGCGGTAGGAAGGCCCATTTGGCCGCACGGCCGCGCTCGCGCCAATTGGC
>CAKZQE010000303.1 GCA_937139465.1 uncultured Gammaproteobacteria bacterium | reverse complement strand
ATCGAACGCGTTGGTCCTTTGGCCTAAGTGACGGACCGCATTTGCATTGTGAGACAGCACCGTAAAGGCCTGGGCAAATCCACCGTCATCGCTTAATGACAGGTGCCAGTGGGCGCCCTCGCCTGCGGTGGCCGCGGCCTTGCCTTCGACCTGAAGCCTCGGCTCGCCGGCGGGGCCGGACACCACAGCAAAGTCCGTTAGCGAGGCCGATGCGCCGATGCCGGTGCCGAGGGCTTTGGCGGCGGCTTCTTTCGCCGCCCAACGCTTAGCGACCCAGGCCGCCTGGGCCGGCCCAGCGGGCATCACTGCAATTTCGACAGGGTGTAACACGCGCTGAATAAAACGGTCACCGGAGCGTTCAAGGGCTGCGCTGATACGTTCAATGGACACCAGGTCGGTGCCGACACCACGAATCATGGGCGCAGGTTCGACGCCTGCACGGCCGACTCAATGGCCGCTTTCATTTCCGCCACCGCCGGACCAAATCCAATCCACAGCGCCCGCGCGACAATGGCGTAGCCAATGTTGAGTTCATGCATCGCAGGCAAGGTCGCAACGGCCCCGACGTTGCCCAAGTCCAGCCCGTGACCGGCGTTCATCACCAAGCCTAGGTTGGTTCCGACGCGCATTGCGTCCGCCAGCACCTCTATACCTTCGCGACCCTCGGCATAGCTGCCAGTGTGCAGCTCGACCGTGCTGGCGCCGGCATCGCGGCTGGCGGTTAGCTGGTCGGTTTGGGGGTCGATAAACAGCGACACCTCAATACCCTCCGCCATCAGGCGCTGGGTTGCGGATTTAACGCGATCGAACTGCCCAATCACGTCCAGGCCGCCCTCGGTCGTGAGCTCCTCTCGTTTTTCCGGCACCAAGCACACATAGGCCGGCTTCACGTCACAGGCCAGCTCCACCATCTCGTCGGTGACAGCCATCTCGAAGTTCAGCCGCGTGCCGATCTCAGCTTTTAGGCGACGAATATCGTCATCACGAATGTGTCGACGGTCTTCTCGCAAGTGCGCCGTGATGCCATCGGCTCCGTTGGCTTCAGCGACCAGCGCCGCTTCAACCGGGCACGGAAAGCGGCCGCCACGAGCATTACGGACCGTGGCGATGTGATCGATATTGACGCCCAGCAAGACGCGGCTCATGAGTTAGCTCCTTGGATCAGTAGTCGGGATTGCAACGGTTTGTCCCCCAATAGTGCGTTCAAGCGCTGGCGGTTCAAGCGTTTGGCCAGTTTTAATACCCCGGCGTCGTCAAAGGCCTGCGCTTGAACCCGCTTCAGGTCGCGGCCAAAGGCCGCGCCTGCAGCCGTTTGCGGGGCCAGCCGGGGTCCGGATTCAGGGTGAACCCAGTAGCGAAGATCATCCTCGAGGGGCTGACCGTCAGCGGTCGCCGCGACGGAAAAATCAAACCCAAGTTGCGCCAGCAACGCCCGTTCAAAGCGGCGTAGCGCAGGCTCAATCTCGCCATCACGCAGCGCCCCAAGCGTTCGCCCATAATCCGCCATCAACCCCGGACAGGCCTCGTCCTGGGGCAACAACCGGACACAAAGTTCATTCACGTAAAGCCCGCACAACAGCGGGTTACCGGACAGGGACACGGACGGCCCCATGGGTTCTATGCGGGTCAGGCTGCGCAAATCCCGCGCGGGCCCCCAGTCGATCAGCAGTGGCATAAAAGCCACGAGCTGACTGGATTTGCCCTGGCCACGGACAACGCCGCGTTGGCGTCCATCAGCGGTTAGGACCTCGACCAGGGCGCTGGACTCACGGTAGGGGCGCCGGTGAAGCACCCAGCCCGGCGTCACCTAGGGATCCTTGTATCCCAGTTGGGCCAGGGCCGCTTCATCGTCACTCCAACGATCGCGAACCTTAACCCACAGTTCAAGGTGAACCGGAAGACCAATCAATTCAGCCGCGTCCATCCGCGCCTCGGTACCGATCTGCTTCAAGCGTGAGCCCTTCTCACCAATCAGGATCGGCTTTTGGCTTTTGCGTTCCACAAAGATCACAGCATTGATGTAGCAACGATCGGGCTGCTCATCAAACTTTTCGATTTCAACGGTGGTCCGGTACGGCAGCTCGTCGCCGCATTGGCGAACCAGCTTTTCACGGACGATTTCAGCCACCAAAAAGCGCAGGCTTTTGTCCGTCAGCTGGTCTGGGTCAAACATAAACGGACCCTCGGGCATACGCTTATGAATCAGCCCCATCAAGGTGTCTTGGTTGTGACCTTTCAGCGCCGACAGCGGCACCACCTCGGCCTGGGGGAAACGCATCTGCATCTTTTCCGCCACCGGCATCAGTTTGGCTTTATCGACGACCTGGTCGACCTTGTTCAGGGCGATGATCAGCGGCTTGCCAGACTCGCGAATCTGCTTTTCAACAAAGGCGTCCTCGCCTGTGAAGCGGTCGCGTTCCAGCAGCCACACCACCAAATCAACGTCCTGTAGGGCGTTGGAGGCGGCTTTGTTCAAGTAACGATTCAGCGCACGCTTGCCGCCGGTGTGAATGCCGGGGGTGTCGACGAACACCACCTGCATGTCGCCCTCGGTCCAGATACCCATCACCTGATGGCGAGTGGTCTGGGCCTTGCGGCTCGTGATCGAGAGCTTTTGCCCGATCAGGTGATTCATCAACGTCGACTTGCCGACGTTGGGGCGACCAACAATGGCCACCGTTCCACAATGGGTCATTTCACGGCCTCCAATGCCTGTTGGGCGGCGGCCTGTTCGGCTCGCCTGCGCCCGGTGCCCTCACCGACGAAAGGCGTTTCGAAGCCTTCGACCAAGCAGTGCACTCTGTAAAAGCGTTCATGCGGTTCGCCAGATTCTTCGATAACGACGTAACGCGGCAGCGGCCGCGACCGCGACTGCAGGGTTTCCTGAAGCTGGGTCTTGGGGTCTTTTTCAAGCTTCTGCGGGTTCATGTCGTCAAGTCGGGTCGCGTACCAACCCAAGACCACATCACGCACGTGTAAAAAGTCCGAATCCAGATAGACCGCGCCAATTAGGGCTTCAAGGGCATCCGATAGGATACTGTCGCGCTGACGCCCGCCGCTTTTCAGCTCGCCGCTACCCAGGGCAAGCTGAGGGCCAACCTCCAAGTCCCGGGCGATTTCAGCCAGGGTTGGCTCTTTGACCAGGCGGGCCCGGGCTCGGGTTAGGTCGCCCTCTTTCGCCCCGGGGAAGCGTTCGTATAAGGCTTGACCAATGATCAGGCCAAGCACCGCATCACCCAAGAATTCCAAACGTTCGTTATTGCTGGGCCCGATCGAGCGGTGCGACAGCGCCAAGGTCAGCAGGGATTCGTCGTTAAAGGAATGACCCAGCCGCCGACTCAATTGCATCGCGCTCATGGCTGTCCGACCGTTGCGCTGGCGTCAAACCGCACCACCAAGTCGATGTTGGATACGAAGCTTGCGCGGCGCTCATACGCCAGCGTCAGCAACCACTGCCGGCCATTACGCTCGATGTCCAGCGCATCGCGATCGAATAGGTTGGACAGACTGTTGACGCGCAATTTGGTGTCAATGTCGCGACGAATTTGCCGTGGGGTCTGCCCTTCCAAGGCATCGGGCGACGCCTCAAGGTCGGCAAACACTTCTTGTATGACCCAGTGATCGAAGTACAGCGGCGCCACGCGCAGGGCGAACAGACCCGCAAAGCCTAGTAGCCCCAAAAGGACGGCCACCAGGACCAAGGAAAAACCTGCTTGTTGTCGCATCACTGCCCCCTACGGAATCGATCGAACGTCCGCAAAGCTGGGCACACTCAGGAAGTCATCCCAATGCATCCACACGGATACTGCTTGCCCAATAATCAGGTGATCCGGTACGAAACCCCAAAAGCGCGAATCATTCGAGTTGTCGCGGTTGTCGCCCATCATGAAGTACTCGCCCTCAGGCACGACCCAGCGGCCATCGCGCGCGGGACGCAATTTATCGCGCCAGGTCGGAAACTGGTGCGAGCCCAGGGTCTCGGTGAACTGATCCACGCGCACGGGGATATCGGCACCCGTGACGGCCTGCATGTCAACGTTCTCGCCGTTGACCGTCAGGCGCTTGTTGCGAAGTTCAATCACGTCACCGGGCAGCCCAACCACCCTTTTAATGTAGGCCACATTGGTCTGTTTAGGAAAACGGAACACCATCACGTCGCCACGCTCGGGCTCGCTGATCGGGATCATGACCTCGCCGGACAGGGGCGCACGCAATCCATACGTCCAGCGATTGACCAAAATAAAATCGCCGACTTTTAACGTCGGCATCATGGATTCCGAAGGGATCTGGTAGGGCTCGTAGAAGAAGCTACGCACCGCAAAGACCACAAACAGGACCGGGAAAAACCCAGCGCCGTATTCAACCCACCAGGGATCGGAGTCATCGGGCGTACGCTTTTTTGCCGTGATTAGCTTGTCGAACACCCACAAAACGCCGGTGGCCACCACTGCCCAAAACAAGGCAGCCGCGAAATCAAAATTTTCCAATTAATTGTCCACTTTTAGTACCGCCAGGAAGGCGTCTTGGGGGATCTCGACACTGCCAACCTGCTTCATGCGTTTCTTACCGGCTTTTTGTTTTTCCAGTAGCTTTTTCTTGCGCGACACGTCGCCGCCGTAACACTTGGCCGTCACGTTTTTACGCAGCGCTTTCACCGTCGAGCGGGAAATAATGTGCCCGCCAATGGCGGCCTGAATCGCCACGTCGAACATCTGGCGCGGAATCAGCTCTTTCATTTTTTCGCACAGATTACGGCCGCGGCTGGTGCTGTGATCGCGGTGGACAATCGCCGCCAGCGCATCCACACGCTCACCGTTAATCAGCACGTCCAAACGCACCAACTTAGCCTCTTGGAAACGGACAAAGTGGTAGTCTAGCGAGGCAAAGCCGCGGCTGACGCTTTTCAAACGGTCAAAGAAATCCATGACCACTTCCGCCATGGGTAACTCCCAGCTGATCTGGACCTGGTTGCCCAAAAAGCGCATGTCCTTTTGCACGCCGCGCTTTTCAACGCACAGGCTGATCACGTTACCGAGGTAATCCTGCGGAACCAAAATATTGGCCTGCACGATCGGCTCACGCATCTCTTTGATGCGCCCTAGATCCGGCAGACGCGAGGGGTTATCCACTTTCTGAACGGTGCCGTCATTAAGCTCGACTTCGTACACCACGGTCGGCGCCGTGGTGATCAGGTCCAGGTCGTATTCCCGCTCCAGTCGCTCTTGGATGATCTCCATGTGCAACATGCCCAGGAAACCACAGCGGAAACCAAAGCCAAGGGCATCGGACACCTCGGGCTCAAAGTGCAGCGAAGCATCGTTCAACGTTAACTTGTCCAGAGCTTCGCGGAAATCTTCGAAATCGTCGGAGCTGACCGGGAACAGGCCCGCAAATACACGCGCCTGCACTTTTTGGAAGCCGGATAGGGCCTCGGTGTCGGGGTTGGCCACGCTGATTAGGGTATCGCCCACGGGCGCGCCGTGAATGTCCTTGATACCGGCCACCAAGAAGCCAACCTCGCCGGCCTTGAGCACGTCCGTAACCGTACGCTTGGGCGTAAAGATACCGACCTGATCGGCCTGGTGGGTGGTGCCGGAGCTCTTGACGACGAATTTGTCTTTCTTGCGAATTTGACCCTGGGTAACACGGATCAGTGACACTACGCCCAGATAGTTGTCAAACCAGGAATCGATGATGAGCGCCTGCAACGGCGCGTTAATATCGCCCTCCGGCGGAGGCACCACCGCGACCAGCTGTTCCAGCACGTCCTCGATGCCCATGCCAGATTTCGCGCTGCAGGGCACCGCGTCCGTGGCATCAATACCAATGATTTCCTCGATTTCGTGTTTGACCCGGTCTGGCTCGGCCTGTGGCAAGTCCATTTTGTTCAGGACCGGCATGACCTCAAGGCCCTGCTCAATAGCGGTGTAGCAGTTGGCGACCGATTGCGCCTCAACGCCCTGACCTGCGTCGACCACCAGCAACGCGCCTTCGCAGGCCGCAAGCGAGCGTGACACTTCGTAGCTGAAATCCACGTGTCCGGGGGTATCAATGAAATTGAGCTGATAGACCTTGCCGTCTTTGGACTCATAGTTGAGGGTCACGGACTGGGACTTAATGGTAATTCCGCGCTCACGCTCGATGTCCATAGAGTCCAACACCTGAGCGGCCATTTCGCGCTCAGTCAACCCACCGCAATGCTGAATGAAGCGGTCAGCCAGTGTGCTTTTACCGTGGTCAATGTGGGCGATGATGGAAAAGTTGCGGATGTGCGAAAGGTCGCTGCTCAATATGAAGTCCTCATGAAATCGGGCGAAAGTATAAAGAGGAACGGGCCTGACTGCACCTCATTAAAGGCGCCATCAGGCCCGCACTTCGCCGTCAGCCGTTTGGATTACAGCCTTAACGACACAAAGGTTGGATTACCATCGCGAACCAGCAGGACCGGAACGCGACCACGACCTTCAAGGTCCTTCATCAATTGGCGGAAGGTGGCGACGTTGGTCACTTCAGTCCCGGCCATCTGCATGATGACGTCGCCAACGCGGATGCCCGCAGCCTGAGCCCGGCGCGAGGTAATGCCCTTGACCAGCACACCGCCGTCAATGTCCCACTCTTGCTTCAGATCGCGCGGAACATTTTCAACGGACAACCCCGCCACGGAAGCACTGTTGTTACCGCGGTTAAGCGATTGTGCCACCCCGTTTTCATCCGGCAGCTCGCCGACCGTCACCCGAATCGATTCGCGGGCGCCGTCACGCCAGACTTCGACCGGCACGGTTGCGCCAGCGCGAACCCGGCCCACCAGCGGCGGCAGCTCGCTTGAGCGCGAAACCTCATTGCCATTGAAGGTCAACACAACATCACCGGCCTGAAGCTCTGAATTCGCCGCCGGTCCATCGGCGATCACCTGAGCGATCAAGGCGCCCTGGGGCTTGGACAACCCGAAGGACTCAGCCAGATCCCGGTTGACTTCCTGGATCAAAACACCCAGCCAGCCACGCTTTACTTCACCGGTATCCCGAAGCTGTTCAACCACGTCCATCGCCATATCAACAGGGATGGCAAAGGACACCCCCATGAAGCCGCCGGAGCGGGTGTAAATCTGGCTGTTGATGCCGACCACTTCGCCGTCCAGGTTGAACAGCGGCCCACCCGAGTTACCCGGATTGATGGCGACGTCAGTCTGAATAAAGGGCACATAGTTTTCACGCGGAAGTGACCGGCCCGTCGCGCTAACAATGCCCGCCGTCACTGAGTAGTCAAAGCCAAAGGGCGACCCAATCGCTAACACCCACTCACCCTGCTCCAGCTCGTTCGCCTCGCCCATTTCAACCGCCGGCAAGTCCGTGCCGTCGATCTTCAGGAGCGCCAAATCCGAGCGCGGATCGGTGCCCACGAGCGTGGCCACCAGCTCCGAGCGATCATTCAGGCGCACGATGATTTCCTCGGCGTTCTCGATCACGTGGTGATTGGTTAGGACATAGCCGTCCTCACTGATAATGAAACCGGAACCCAATGAGCGCGGCTCAGGTCGATTGGCGCCCGGGCCAGGTCCGCCAAAGTTGCGCGGCCCCTGAGGATTGCCGAAAAACTCCCGAAAGATGTCCGGTAGCTGATCCATCCGCGGGTCAATGGCATTGGTCTCTTGGATCACATTGGTGGTCGAAATGTTCACCACTGATGGTGACACCCGCTTCACCAACTCTGTGAATTCAGGCAGTGCTGCCTGGACTGCGCCGGCCCACAGGGCCAACGGCAGCGCTAGTGCGATCAATCGTTGCATAGGAGTTCCTCTTATTTGCACCGTTACACCGATAGAGTTCAATGTGGTGCTCAGGTTCCGGCAAACCAAGGCAGGTGCGGTTACGATTTGTTAACGCGTGTCAACCATAGCTCCGGCGCCAGCCGATGAGAGCGCCAGCGAACATAGCCAAGCCCTGCCCAAAGACCGCCTAAACCAACCGCAACAGACACGGCATCGCCACCGACTTTGCCCACTGCGGCGCCCAGGATCAGCCCCGCCAGCGGAATGCCGTAAGCGCTCCACGCCGCTTTTTCCAGCGCCGGGGTCGCCACATTTAATTCGACCTCATCACCGACTTCAAAATCCGCCGTATTTGGCATCCAGGTTGTGGTCGGTCGCTCATCCATCGGCCGGCCGCAACCACCGGGCTGGCGGCACCGGCCGCAGCCGCCGCGGGCATGGGTCAGGACAGCGACCTCGCCCGGGCGCTCGGCAATGATTTTACCCGGCTGGGTGTCGCAATGATTAACAGGCGTCATCAAGCATCCTCGGAAAACAGACTGGCCACACGACTGCCATCAACGGCTTGCAAAAGCGCTTCCAAGGTCCGCGGCGGCACTTCGCCAACCGCGGTGACCTTGACCCAGCCCAGGTCGGTTTCGATGGCCTGACTGACGGCATGGGTGGGCCCATCATCGGCCCTCAAACGAATCGATTCGTTGCTCACTTTTTCATAAAAGATGGACACTAAAGACACGCCATCGGTGACCAGCTGGCTGACACCCGCGGCCGGGTCAGTGGTTTGACTGAGCGGAATAAAGCCCTTGGGCAAGGTATCAATGGTCGTCAACACATCGGCGGCACTGGGGATCAACGCATGGCGAAACACTTCCATACCCTGGGCATCGACCACCAGGGTGTCTTCGTTCAGGGGCTCACCCATGGTGACTTCAAGAAACTCAAACTGCTCGAGGACACGATCACCCTCCAACGTTTGGCTGCGCAGCATCAGGCCGGTTTCAGTGTCACACCAAAACAGGCGATCAAAGCGCAACCCGTCAGTCGCGGTTAGCTTGACCGGCACAGCACGGCGATTAGCCACCCGCACCTCTGGCAATACCGAGAGCGTGTAATGTTGCTTGATATGGCCAAGACGCTGGGCCAGTGGAGGCAATGACGCGCTCGGGACCGGGTAGCCCTGACGCAACACTTCCTTGCCGGGGTACAGCCCGAGCAACCAGTTTCCACGGCGCATCATTTGCACCGGGTCACCGCTTAACCGCTCCATCCGCTCGACCGGCTGACCACCGACAATATCGCGGTGTATGCGAAGCGACACCATGCTCATACCTTTGGTGTAAACCAAGGTGCCGGTCCAGGCTCGGTTTTTAAACGCGCTGCTCATTT
>CAKZQE010000302.1 GCA_937139465.1 uncultured Gammaproteobacteria bacterium | reverse complement strand
CAGCGCGTCGGTGCTTTGGTTTAGCCACAGCCCGCTGCTGGCGTATGCCGGTATTCGATCACGCTGTTGTCCAAAGCGGGCGACCAACGCTTCGTCGGTGGCATGCCCCAGCGCATCCCACACCGCCGTGTCCCAGGCGGTAATGGCTGAAACAGCGAACCCTCGTGTTCCGACAGGATTGATGTCGGTCATCGCCCGGTGCCACAACTGGGCCACGTCGACCGCCGGCTGGCCGACATAGATGTGGCTCAGGCTCTGGATCATGTATTTGAGCGCGATGGCACGGTCGCGATTGAGGCTGAATACAAAGGATTCACCGCGGGCGTCGTCCGTTTCGACGGTTAATAGCGCGCAAAACACCGACGCCGTGCGGTGCAAGGCGGTGGCCATGGGCTTGGGCAGCGGCAGTCGGATCAGCTCGACCTCGGCATGACGGATCATGGTTGGCGCAGCACCATCCCCGCGCTGTCCTCGATGCGTTTGATTACCGACAGGTGCGGCGCGTCAAACCCATAGCGCTCAGTGGCATCCTCGTAGGCGCGGAGCACCGTATCACCGAGCTCCATGTCAACGCCAAGGTGCTGGCCCAGCCCTGAAATCAGGCGCATGTCCTTGCGCGCCAGACCGAGGGCGAACGACGGGTCGTAGGAGCCATCCAGTACCCGAGGAATATAAGCATCTACGACGTAGCTTTGGGCGCAACTGTTCATCAATACCTGGTGAAGTTGATCCATGGCCAGCCCGGCCTTAGCCCCGAGCATCAAGGCTTCGCCGATGCCCTGGGCAACCAAGTAGTTGAGGTGCAGCTGAGCCAGTTTGGTGACGTACCCGGCACCGCTTGGCCCCATGACCAATGCCTGTTTGGTGAAGGCCGCTAGCAAGTGATGCAGGGGCGTGATTTGATCCGGCTCGGCGCCGATCAACATCGTCAGGGTGCCGTCGCGGGCGCCTTCAAAGCCACCGGTGATGGGCGCGTCAATCAGGGTTAGGTACGCCGGGGCCTGCGTTCGCAGGGCCTGCCACTGGGCTAAATCGTTGGTGCTGGTCTCCAGCCAAATAGTCCCCGGTTTGGCGGCGGTAAAAATGGCCGGCGCGACGAGGGCGATTTCTTGGGCGCTGGGGAGCGAGGTCAGGACGACCTCGCAGGCGGCAACCAAGGATTCAGCCGAGGTGTGAACTCTGGCCCCCTCGATGGCAGCGGCCTTGGCCGGGTCGATGTCGAATACGTCAAGCGCGCAGCCTTGCGCGCCCAAATACCCTTGCAGGTTGTTGGCCATCCCAGCACCCATGTTGCCCAGTCCGATAATGCCGACGGATTTACTCATGCTGGCTCCTTAGTGCTTGTAGCTTGGATCAAGGCGGTCGCAGCGTCGTAGCAGTGCCGGCCACTCGTAGGTACCAGGCGCGAAGGACTCGTATTGCTTTGACGCCAGCGCCCACATGGCCGGGTCGGT
>CAKZQE010000301.1 GCA_937139465.1 uncultured Gammaproteobacteria bacterium | reverse complement strand
AACGCCGTCCAGTACGGTATTGATGCCAATGGCTTCGTCGATTACGACCAAGTACGTGCACTGGCGGTCGAGCACAAACCGAAAATGATCATCGCTGGATTTAGCGCATACTCCCAGGTCCTGGACTTCGCTAAATTCCGTGAAATTGCCGACGAAGTCGGTGCCTACTTGATGGTCGACATGGCCCACGTGGCGGGTCTCGTCGCTGCTGGCGTCTACCCCAACCCGGTGCCGCATGCCGACGTGGTGACCACCACCACTCACAAGACCCTGCGCGGTCCCCGCAGTGGATTGATCGTGGCGCGTGCGAACCCGGACATCGAGAAAAAACTGAACTCGGCTGTTTTCCCGGGCGGGCAGGGTGGCCCCTTGATGCACGTTATCGCCGCAAAGGCGGTCGCGTTCAAAGAAGCCATGGAGCCGGAGTTCAAGGCCTACCAAGAGCAGGTTGTTTGTAACGCTAAGGCGATGGCTGCGGTCTTTATGGATCGGGGATACGACGTTATCAGTGGCGGTACCGAAAACCACCTGATGCTGGTGTCCTTAGTGGCCAAGGGCATCACCGGCAAGGCGGCCGATGCAGCGCTGGGTAACGCCCACATCACCGTGAATAAAAACTCGGTGCCCAACGATCCCCAGAGCCCGTTCGTGACCAGTGGTATACGAGTCGGTACGCCGGCGGTCACCACGCGCGGCTTTGGCGAGGCAGAGTGCACTGACCTGGCAGGTTGGATGTGTGACGTGATGGATCAGCTGGATAACGAGTCCGTCATTCAGGATGTGGCGGAAAAAGTAAAGGCCCTCTGCGCTCGATTCCCGGTTTACGGCTAACCTAGGCGCACACCTGCAGGGGGCGTTCGTTTGAGCGGCCCCGCAGGGATAACTTTTCTCTGGATGGGGTAAATTTTTTCGGCTACCCTTCTCGGCATGAAGCCAAGCCGCCACGACCTCCCTGATTATGAAACCGCCGTCAACGGGTTGACCGACGAAGAAGTGAAGTTGGCGTACGACCTGTATCGCGACCTACTCGAGACCGCTATCTCGGGATCAAATCAGGAAAAGATCGTACGTATCGGGGCGATCTTGGTTCATCTCGGGCGGCGACGTATGGACGTCCATGCGTTTGGCGACGACGCGAAATCAGCCTAAGGGCATTTCCAGCCGCTGATCTTTCTCGATCCAGCGCTCCTCTAAGAAACGCTTGACGCGCTCCCGTGACTCAGCGCTGATTTGCCCGCTATCACCCAGGGCATCGACCTGAGGCAGGTCAACGACTTTCATGTGTATATGCATCCGCCCGGCGCGGCCGCACATCCAATCCCAAAAGGTCGGAACACCGTCGGGGTAATGAATGGTGGTATCAACCGCAGCGTCTAAGTGATCGCCGACAGCGGCTAAAACCGTTGTGACGCCACCGGCCTTGGGCGGCAAAACATGGCGGTACGGCCCCTTACTGGCGGACAGTTTTTCAGGAGTCGAGCGGGTGCCCTCGGAAAAATTCACCACCGAGACCGGGATCTGCTGAAACTTTTCGCAGGCTTTGCGTACGGTCGCCAGGTCCGATCCACGTTTTTCCGGGTGCTTCGCCAGGTACTCGCGGCTGTGGCGGCGCATAACTGGAAAGTCCATGCTCCAGGCCACAAACCCCACCAGGGGGATCCACAAAAGCTCTCGCTTCATGAAAAAACGTGTACTGGGAATGGTGCGGTTTGTGCCGATCAGCAGTACAAAGATGTCGACCCAGGTCTGGTGGTTGGAAACGATCAGGTAGTTCTTGGTGCGTGAAAACTCGCCTTCGCGCTCAACAGTGATGGCAGGGCTAAACAGCGACAGCCAGCCTGTAAACCCCCGTGACCAACAGACCACCAGCCACTCAAATGCCGGGGCAAGGTATTTGCCTGAGGCTGGGACGATGAGTTTGACCAGGCCGAGGATCGCAGCGGGACCACCGCAGGCCAGGGTCAGGGCCACCAAAATGACGGCGCTGATGGCGCCTAACAACAGATGCATGTGAATTCCTGTAAAATATCGACGCACATCATACGTGACTGACCTCTGAGGAACACCATGCTCGAAACCTTGGTTCGCGAAACCGGCGACGCGCCCACCCACGCCGTGATCTGGCTGCACGGCCTTGGTGCCGATGGCAGTGATTTCGTGCCCGTATTGCCACTGCTTGGCATCACCAAGCCGACACGATTTATTTTCCCGAATGCGCCGGTCCAGCCGGTGACGGTGAACGGGGGCATGGCGATGCCGTCGTGGTATGACATCTACGAGATGCAGATCGAGCGCAAGATCGACCGTGCGGGCATCCAGGCCTCAGCCGATGCCGTCGAGGCGTTAATCCAGCAACAGGTAGACGCCGGCATTGCTCGGGCCAACATTTTCGTCGCCGGCTTCAGTCAGGGTGGGGCGGTTGCGCTGTACTTGCATGAATCGGGGGCGGAACTGGCGGGGGTGCTGGCGCTGTCGACCTACAGCCCAAACCTGGACCAGGGCGAACCGGCAACCGGGTTTAGCGTGCCGGTCAGTATTCACCACGGCACCCAGGATCCTGTGGTGCCCGAGTCCCTGGGCCAACGCACCCACGCCCGGGTACGGGCCATGGGCTGCCCGGTCAGCTACCAAACCTGGCCAATGCCGCACAGTGTCGTCCCCGAGCAACTACTCGCTATCGGCAAGTGGCTGAACGAACACAGCCACTGATACGAATGTGGGGGTGTCCTTGTCTTGGGCCGCGCCCACCATTCTGGTAATCTGCGCGCGGAAAATGACACCGTACCCGGTGTAATCAGTGTACGGCTGAACGACCCGTTTAGCCTCCAAGGAGAGTCGAATGAAGCAACCTGTTCGCGTAGCAGTCACCGGTGCCGCTGGCGCCATCAGCTATACCATCCTGTTCAAGATCGCCGCCGGCGAATTGCTGGGTGCCGATCAGCCCGTGATCTTGCAGTTGGTTGAAATTCCCCCCGCGATGGGCGCACTGGAAGGCGTAGTGATGGAATTGATTGACTGCGCTTATCCCCTAGTTGCAGGCATTCAAACCGCAGACAACCCCGAAGACGGCTTTAAAGACGCTGACGTGGCCTTGTTGATCGGTGCTAAGCCCCGCGGACCGGGAATGGAGCGTGCGGACTTGTTGATGGGTAACGCTCAGATCTTTAGCCGCCAGGGTAAAGCCTTGAACGACAATGCATCCAAGGACGTCAAGGTGCTGGTCGTGGGTAACCCCGCTAACACCAACGCTTTGATCGCGGCGCGTAACGCGCCTGATTTGGATCCGCGCCAGTTCACCGCCATGACACGGCTGGACCACAACCGTGCCGTGGGTATTTTGGCTGACAAGGTTGGCGCACAGTCGTCAGACGTTGACGGCGCAATCATCTGGGGTAACCACAGCCCGACTCAATACCCTGACCTGCACGGCTGCACCGTCGCTGGCAAGCCGGCGCTGGACTTGATCGATCGTGATTACTACGAAGGCACCTACATCCCGCAGGTGGCCAAGCGTGGTGCGGCCATTATCGAAGCCCGCGGCGCCTCATCGGCCGCATCGGCCGCCCAGGCTGCCATCAACCACATCCACGATTGGGTGTTGGGTACCAACGGCAAGGTCGTCTCGATGGCGATCCCGTCTGACGGCTCCTACGGCATTGAGCCTGGCGTGATCTACTCATTCCCCGTGGTCTGTGAAGGCGGCGATTACAAAGTGGTTCAGGGCGTCGAAATCAGCGACTTCAGCCGTGGTCTGATGACCAAGACTGACGACGAGCTGCGTTCAGAAAAAGCTGCGGTGGAAACCCTGTTGCTGGACGAAACCGAAGCGCGCGTTGCCGGTGTCTCACACCCGGTCGCTTAAGTCTCGCCGGGCCACCCTTCCGTGGTGGCCCTGAGGCAGCGTAAGGCCCCGCCCATGCCAATGGAGCGGGGCTTTTTTTGGCCTGGCAAAAAGCGGCGTACTGGTAGTCAATTTGTCCACTTTTAGCGCACTGCCGATTCGGTTGCGCTACAGTAGAGGTATGAAAAAAATTACTTTGCTGGCGTTATTTTTGTCTTTACCCGCCGCGGCGCTGGAGTGGGTTCAGGTTCGAAATCAGTCAGATCGTGTCGTGGCCCGTCAGGCGCTGCTGTTTGCAGATCGACTTGGAGTCCGCGTTGGGCACGAAGTTGAGGTCCGGCTTATTGGGTTTGACGAAGTTAGCAGCTTACTCGCCGAAGGTGGCGTCCCGAAAATGGTGTCGCTACCGCCCGTTTTTTTCCGCGCCGCGGTCGATGCTGGGTGGGAGCCCCTGATGGGGTACCAGCCTGAAATCGCGATCGGGCTCTACCAAACCGAGGAGCGAACCACCATTCGTCGGTTGGGAACGCCACCCATTGAGGCGATCGCTTCCAAGCTAGCAACCCTGGTGTACCCCGACGAAGTAGACGAGATCGTCGCCCATCGCGACCACACCAGCTGCATCCGCGCGGTCATAACCGCCGAGGTTGATGGCTGCGTGACGGCGCCATTCTTTGTGGCCCAGTACGCTGACCGATTTGACGTTGAGTTGACCCAGGTCGGTGAGCTGTTTCCCTTGCCGCCACCGGTGTTGTTTGCCAGCCCCGAGGTGTCCGACGCTGTGCGCCTCGCCGTGACCTCGAAGCCGTTGGGTACGGGCGGTCGTTTTACGTTTGTGGATTTTGAGGCGAACATTGACCGGGACCGATACCAAACCGTGGAGCGGTTGCTGAATGACTAAGCGCTGCCTAGCGCTTTCGCTGGTCAGCTGTGCGTTGAGCGCGCAGGCCATGTCGTATTGGGCGGTTGGCTACGAGTCGCAACTGATTTCGGCCGAGCAAGCCCTTGAGGCGGCTGACCGGCTACAGGCCATACTCTCGGAGCCCGTTTCAACCTCGGTGGTCCCCTTTGATGGGGTTACGGAGCGTGCGACGCCAGCCCCGTTAGAGCCCGTCCTGGCTGCGTTCCCGCCGGTTTTTTTTCCAGCGGTGGTTAAGGCTGGCTGGACACCCATCATGCGTTACGAAGCCGACTTGGCCATTCAACTTTACCACGATGAGGGCAGGGATTTGTCACCCGATAGCTGGGTGTCGACGCCCCCAGTTGAGACGACAGCCGCGGCGATGGCGCCGATGGTGCTGGAGTCTGCGGGTATCGACGGGGCGGGGATAACCGCAGCGAAAAGCCACAGTGCGTGTATTCGTGCCGTGGTGGCTAGGGTGGCAGACGGTTGTGTGACTGCGCCGTATTTCGTCCAGCGCTATGCGCAACGCTTTGACATCGAATTGATTCCAGTCGGAGAGCCGGTGCCTATTCCCCCGGTGGCGTTGTTTGCGTCGCCAGGGGTTGACGACCAGCAGATTAGTCAGATTAAACGTGAATTGGTGACGCTGGTTGACGGCGGGTTTACGTATCGGCCGTTCGTCGACGGTGACGAGCTGGCTTACGAGCCCATGTTCCGGCTGGCTGCTCAGTCAGCCGATCTCTGAAAAAATTTCAGGCAAAAAAAAGCCCGCACGCGGCGGGCAATAAAAACTTCCAAAGTTGAGGCGTCTGGAAACTGGGTGTAGTGTCAGAGCGGATAAGCGCTGTCGCTACGGAATCTGGTTGAAGGCATCTCTGCGCTTCAGTGGGTGTAGTTTGTTTCAGCGACGGTGTGCCGGCAAAGGATAAAAATTAAGCCATGAGTGAATTTATCTCACGAGGGAGGGTGCAGGGGATATCCCTGAAGGCGGTTCGTGCCTTCGTTGAAAGCGCACGCCTCGGCAGCTTTAAGGCATCGGCGGAGTGGTTAAATGTCACCCCGTCCGCCATCAGCCACCAGGTCAAGGCACTCGAAGAATACCTGGGTGTTGAGCTCTTTAAGCGTGGTATCCGCGAGATTCAACTAACGCCCCATGGCGCTCGGTTTGCGGAAAAAGCGATGGAAGGCCTTCGCACGATCGACATGGCCACCACCGAAATGATGGCGCTGACACGGCGGACCAGTGTGCGTGTGGCCGTGGCTCCGTTTCTGGCGACGCGTTGGTTGATGACGCGCATGAGTGCCTTTGAAGCCTTGCACCCCGGTGTCGAGCTTGAAGTCATTGCCACCACGCAGCTGGGCAACCCATCGGATCCTGAAATCGACCTGATGATTCGGCTGGGACCGCAGCCGTCGGACACGACGCATTTTGAGCTGCTGTTTGAGGAAGCCCTGTTCCCGGTGGCCTCCGCCAGTATGGCTGCGCGTGTAGGCGGGGACCTTGGTCAGCTTCACAACTTGCCGCTACTGGATGTGGCCACGCGGCCCGGCGAGTGGGAGCACTTTTTGATGGTCGCCACGGGCGACGCGCGGCGCGCGCCCGCGCACATTGTGTTCCAGAGCAACAGCCCAGCGATTGAGGCCGCGGTCGAAGGCATTGGCGTCGCCCTGGCCGATCCACTGCTGGTGCGCAACGAGCTCCAAAGCGACCGCCTTGTCACCCTTGGCGACGAGCCCGTGGCTGGCGAGAACGCTTATTGGCTCGTGTATTCCGATCATGCGGTGGCCAACCGACGCGTGCAGTCATTTGTTCAGTGGCTACACAAGTCCATCGCCGAGGAGCCTTATTTGCAGTCGCGGAACGACACCAGTGCGTCCTGAACCGCGCCACTGGGGGCACATTCTGTGGGCGCGCATGCGGCCCTTTGCGCGTCTGTTACTGGCGGCCTATATCGTCGGGACCCTAGCATTCTGGATCATTCCCGGGCGGTTACCGACGGGTGAGAGCTTCAATATGGGGCTGGTTGATGCGCTCTACATGGCGGCGATTACGGCCACCACGATCGGATTTGGTGAAATTCCGTTCCCCTTCACCGCCGCCCAGCGCGGGTTCACTATGGTCTACGCGCACCTGGTGGTGCTGTGTTGGCTTTTGTTTGCCGGCGGCTTTATCGCCACCATTCAGTCGCGCTCGTTCCAGCGGGCCTTTATGGGCTGGCGCTTTCGTCGCCAGGTGGCTTCCCTGCGCGAGCCTTTCTGCGTGGTCGTCGGCTATGGCCAGACCGGTGTGCGCACGGTTGATTACCTGACGGATTACGGCATCGCCTGTGTGGTTATCGATAAAAATCCAGCTCGGATTGAGCTGCTCGATACCGTCGACTTCAGCACACCGGTGCTCGGGCTGGTGGCGGACGGCAGTGTGCCTGACAACCTGCTTGCGGCCGGCGTTGGGCGTGGATCCTGTTCGGCGGTGGTGGTACTAACCGACAGCGACCGATCAAACCTGGGTGCGGCCACCGCGATTAAATTGCTGGCGCCGGATCGGCGGCTGTTTGTGCGCTCCGAGCACGACGAGACCGGGCGCAATCTGCTCAGCTTTGGGGTCGAGGATACGCTGGACCCGTTTCGCCTGTTCGCCCGGAAGCTGGCCTTGCGGGTCGATCGGCCGATGCACTTTGCCGTGGCCGACCAGCTGCTGGATCCCGGCCAGCGCCGAATTGAGGTGCCCAAACCGGTTGCCCGCAACGGCTGGATTCTGTGCGGGTTTGGTCGCTTGGGGCGGGCTTGTGAGGACGCGTTCGGTGTTCGTGGGCTAGCGTTGAACGTGATCGACCCGAAGGTGAGTTCCGCGCCACCCAAGTGGGTCACTGGGCTGGGCACCGAAGAACGTACCTTGCGGGCGGCCGGCTTGGCTGACGTCAGTGGGGTCATTGCCGGCACCAACCACGACGCGGACAACCTGTCGATTTGGATGACCGCGAAGCTGGCGAATCCGGATCTGGTCGGCATTGGCCGGCTCAACCGGCCCAGCAGCCTGCCCGCGTTCTCAAAAGCGGGCTGGGACTTGATCATGCACCCGGCGGATGTCATCGCCGAAGAACTGGTTGGGCGCCTGCGCACGCCGATGTTGCGTGGCTTTTTGGTTCACCTAGAGCAGCAAGACGATGCCTGGATCAGCGCGTTGATGGGGCGGATTCAGGCCCTATGCGGCGACGTCGACCTTGAAAACTGGGACACGGCGATTAAGCCCAGTCGCACGCCCAAGCTGATGCCGCGCCTAGGTGAGCTAACCATTGATGACCTGGCGCAGGGGCCGGTGATGTGCCTAAAACTGCGCCGTTCGGGTGAGCGGTTGATGCTACCGGCTGGCGGCACGCGGCTTTATGAGGGCGATGAGCTGTTGTTTTGGGGGGCCGCGGAAGGGCGGGCCCGGATGCTGAAATTGTTCCATTAAAAAAGCCCGGCCAATGTGGCCGGGCTTTGAATGGCGACTGTCCTTGTCGCCGGCGCTGACCCTTGTGGGGTCGTGCTATGGAGCTGGAGGCAGGTACGCCTCCAATAAGGAGCTCTCCTGAGGAGCTACAGCCGGAATCCCTGCTGTCAGAACTGTTCTTCTTCGGTTGACCCGGTCAGCGCGGTAACGCTGGACTGGCCGCCCTGAATAACCGTGGTGACGTCATCGAAGTAACCTGCGCCCACTTCTTGCTGGTGCGCAACGAAGCTGTATCCGCGCTCGGCAGCGGCAAATTCGGGCTCCTGTACTTTCTCGACGTAGTGCTTCATGCCCTCGCCACGTGCGTAGTGGTAAGCCAGATCGAACATGTTGAACCACATGTTGTGGATGCCGGCGAGGGTAATGAACTGGTACTTGTAGCCCATGTCCGCCAGCGCCTGCTGGAAGCGTGCGATGGTGGCGTCGTCCAGGTTCTTCTTCCAGTTGAACGAGGGCGAGCAGTTGTAGGCCAGCAGCTGGTCGGGGTATTCGGCGTGAATGGCGTCAGCGAATTTTTTCGCTTCGTCCAGGCAAGGCGTCGCAGTTTCACACCACAGCAGGTCAGCGTAAGGCGCGTAAGCCAGTCCGCGAGCGATGGCTTGGTCGATGCCTGCTTTTGTCTTGTAGAAGCCTTCTTCGGTGCGCTCGCCGGTCAGGAACGGGCGGTCGTATTCGTCCGCGTCTGACGTGATCAGGTCCGCAGCGTTGGCGTCAGTACGCGCCAAAACGATGGTTGAAACGCCCGCAACGTCAGCG
>CAKZQE010000300.1 GCA_937139465.1 uncultured Gammaproteobacteria bacterium | reverse complement strand
TGCACCGGCGCGAATCCAGCGCGCCAAGGTCGCGGCAACATTCGGAAAGTTAATCGATGACTGTTGCCTCAGGTTTTGTAAAAACGCGCTCAAGGCCTCGGGGTCAAGGGTGTCACACACGTTGGCAAGCCCGAGTTGATCTAGCGCTAGGGCGTTACTGCTCTGTTCCATCTGGCCGCGCATTGGGAACGTCAGTACGGGTTTACCCCATTGCAAACACTCACTGATCAGCTCGAAACCCGAGTTGCAGATGACGCCTTTACAGTTGGCTAGATCGTACTTAAAGCCCTGGTAGTCGGTCGGACAGGTCGTGACATTCGTGAGTGTTTCGCTTTGTACCTCGGGTGAATACTGGCGAAACTCTACTTCAGGATGTGTTTGCAGCCACTGTGTTACGGTTTTTTGATTTTCAAAGGGTAAGTAAACCAGAACGTGGTTACCCGTTGTGGGTACGGTCTCTGGTAAGTCAATGATGGGGGGGCAAATGCTCTGACTAAAGGGGTACCAATGCAGGCCTACGGATCGGGTTGTCGGTGCGAATAAGCGCATGATAGTTTTTGATAGCCAATCGGCTTTCGCCATGGGCGATGAGCCGTCGAAGGCATACTGATGCCCTATGCCAATGCATTCACGGCCTCGTAGTTTGGCCGCCCACGCGGTCACGGGCTCGTAATCGCTGATAATCAAATCGTAACTGCCAAGGTCAAGCTGGATAACATCTCGGATAAAGGCGGGTGCGTTATTGGCGCGCAATGTATCG
Organism: uncultured Gammaproteobacteria bacterium; assembly: GCA_937139465.1. Classification (GTDB taxonomy): domain Bacteria; phylum Pseudomonadota; class Gammaproteobacteria; order Pseudomonadales; family Litorivicinaceae; genus Litorivicinus. The sequence goes on along the minus strand of CAKZQE010000300.1, from coordinate 2,544 downwards.
AGGTAGTGCAATTTTCCCTCACGCGAGGCAAACGTTAACCCGCGGCGCCATGCGTAGTCGCCAAAGCACTCCATGTCGAATAGTCGACTTTTGGACCTGCCGCTAAATAACCAAGTGACATCGAGTTCGGGGTATCGAGCGAGCTCTTTTGCCATTGCCCGTGCTCGGCTTATGTGCCCTTGTCCTGTGCCTTGAACGCCATACAAAATTCGCATTAGATAAGCCCCCAATAGGCTGCGTTAGTAAAAGCGACGGCGGTGCCAAGCAATGCCCCGGCGATGATGTCCCCAGGAAAATGCACGCCTAATACCACCCGCGACAAAGCTACACACGCAGCCCACGCTAACAGTACGGGCATAAACCCGCCTACAGCCAGACTGAGCAGAATGGCGAGGGCAAAAGCCGCTGAGCTGTGTCCACTTGGAAACGAGAAGCGGTCGGACGCCGTGACGATGCTATTAAACCCGTCCAATTTTTCAGGTGGTCGCAGGCGTTTTAATGAGTTTTTTAGTGGCCAGTACAGTGCGCGTTCGAGTAGCATCGTTGTAGCTAAGGCTAACACCACCAGCTCTGGCATGGGGTGTAACATCAGTAGCACGATAGCAACCAGAATATGCAGAACACCATCGCCGGTCTTGGAAAATATCCGCGCCATGGGGACGCAAAAAGTACAATGTGTCAGCCCTGTGATTTTTGCAAACAAGGCGTGGTCGACATTTTGTAGGCTAGATAAAATATTCATACTGCCAAGAATGCGAGGCGCTGATGGCATTTATGTGACCGTTTTTTGGAGCTTTTATGAAATCTTTCGCCATTTTAAAAACCGACTCGGTGCGTCCCGAATGGGCTGAGCGGTTCGGTGAGTACCCGGATATGTTCCAGACGGTGTTAAAGCGGGCTAACCCCAATTTGCAGTTTGCGGTGTATGACGTGCAGTTAGGTGAGTACCCCGATAGCCAAGACCAACATGGCGCTTACCTTGTCACGGGCTCGAAAGCGGGTGTGTACGAGGATCATGAGTGGCTGCCGCCTTTAGAAAATTTTGTGCGTGACCTGGTCCAGGCTGATATCCCACTGATCGGAATTTGCTTTGGTCATCAATTGGTCGCGCAGGCACTGGGTGGACGTGTAGGCAAATCCGATAGGGGATGGGGTGTGGGTGTGCATCGTCACCAATGGCGGTTTAAACCAGACTGGCTGGCTATGCCCGCCGACGATTTTAAGGTGTTGGTGAGTCACCAAGATCAGGTGCAGCAAGCGCCGGTTGGACTAGAGGTACTGGCGAGCAGCGACTTTTGCCCTGTCGCGGCTTTATACAAGCGCGGCTCTGTACTGACGTTTCAAGGGCATCCAGAGTTTGTGCCAGAGTACTCCAAGGCCTTGATGGTCTCTCGTGAAGACCGAATAGGCGATGAAGCCTTGCCCAAGGCCTTGGCCAGTTTAAGCCAAGGCCATGATGGCGACGCTTTAGCCAGCGTCATTGTTGCGTTTTTACAAGACGCTAAATCACCACTCGCCGGTATTGGGCATTGATGCCCAGGGTTCGGCCGGGGGCAGAGATTCACCAGCTTGTAATAGCTCGATAGAGATACCGTCGGGGGATCGCACAAAAGCCATGTGGCCATCACGCGGGGGGCGATTAATGGTGACGCCACCGGCTTGTAAGCGCTCACACAGCTCGTAAATGTTAGCCACTCTGTAAGCGAGGTGTCCGAAGTTGCGGCCGCCGGTGTACTCTTCGGGGTCCCAGTTATAGGTGATTTCTACCAATGGTGCTTTGCGCTCTTTGGCAAGGTCGACATCTTCGGGGGCTGCTAAAAATACCAAAGTAAAGCGGCCCTGCTCGCTGTCGTAGCGGTTGACCTCGACAAGACCTAACAAATCGCAAAAGAAATGAAGCGTAGCGTCTAGGTCACTGGCGCGAATCATGGAATGTAGATATTGCATGGGTTTATCCTAATGGGTCGATAAAAACTGTTTAATCACGTCACGGTAACTGCGGCTGACCTTGAGTTTGGTGCCATTGCTCAGGGTGAGCGTGTAGGGGGCCGTGGTGGCCGTGCCCAGCAGGGTTTCGCCGTTGTAGAAGGCTACCTCGCTGATGCTGCCGTCGGCATCGGAGGCGCCTGAATAGCCCTCCGTGGCGGCCGAACCGGTGTCGCCCCGCACGGCTTTCGAATACCAGCCCGTTCGGGTGTTAACGTCGGTGTTGTTCACCGCCGACCAGTAGCGCCAGCCTTGCGGCGTTTTCCAAGCCGCACGCAGACGTTTTTTCTGCGCCTCCTGAACCTCCTGCGGGACGGGTTCAGCGAGCATATCCTCGGTCGGGGGGTAGGTGCCTTCGGGTTGCAGCACATCGGGGTATCTGCGGGTCATTCCAGCCCCCCCAGATAGGCGGCGAGCGCCGCGAGGTCGTCGTCGGACAGGAAGTCATAGGTGGGCATATTGACCTCGGGTTTGATCGTGTCGGTGTGGCCGATCCATGTGGCGATGGCCTGCGCGTTCAAGGGAAGGGTGCCTGCGGCAAGCGAGTGGCGATTTGCC
>CAKZQE010000299.1 GCA_937139465.1 uncultured Gammaproteobacteria bacterium | reverse complement strand
CGCTACCGCAGACTTTGTTGATGGTCATGGCCGGAACGCCGGCCGGCAAGCCTGCGTGAATACTGGTTTGACGAGCGGGGTTTTGGCCCGCGCCCGCGGTCAGCACCTGACCAAGGATGACTTCGTCAACTTGGCTTGCGTCAAGGCCGGTCTTCTCTAACAGTCCTTTGACTACCTGGGTACCGATTTCAACCGCACTCAAGGGTGCGAGGCTTCCTGCAAAACTACCAATTGCGCTGCGAACAGCACCGGCAATGACGACTTCTACTGACATGACCACTCCAGGGAATATTGAATACACAAAAGCCCGCACATATTTGTGCAGCGCATCATAGGCAAACTATACAAGGTCGCCGTACCCCCGGGCAAACGCCTCTAGTACCCTAACGACCAAAGTTAAAGCGGGATGGCCTGCTCCAAGTCAGGCCATATGGCCAACAGCGCATCCAGCACATGCCGCTGCACAACCAAGCACTGCATGGGATTGGCCCAGGGCTGGGCAAGGTGTGAATTACCAGCGATCGCCCCGGCTGCCTGAGCAATGGCCTGCCCGGCGATAAAATCAGGCACCTTTAGCGCCGCATCGAAAAAGCCATCGACCTGGCCGGTGGCGACATCGCACAGACTCAAATTGGCGCAGCCAAACTGACGAAACTCAACGCCATGGTTGGTCGCCGAACGCAGGCGGTACCAGTCCTGATCACTCGCCCCTGGGCGGACACAGGCAACGTCGATTAACGCCCCTTGCAGGGTGTCGTGCGTTGAAGGTTTGATGGGCAACCCATTTAGGCTCACACAGCCATCGTCCAATTCGTACAAACGTTGATGCAGGGGGTCATAGACCCAAGCCGAGGTGACCTGATTGGCCGACGTGCAAGCCACAGATATGCAAAAGTGGGGGCGTTGTCGGTAAAAGTTGTCGCGGCCGTCGATCGCTCTGACGACCCACCGGTTACCCGTGCCGCCGGCAAAAAAACAGTCGCCTTGGAAGGTGCACTCAGGGTCCAGCCCACGAATGGCATCGAGCAGGACCTGCTCGACGGTGAAGTCTAGATCCGATACGTGCTGGCCGCGCACCACCTGGTCACGCGTGTGCGCGCCGCCACGCATGAACCCCATGGCCAGAATCTCGCCTGCCCGTTTAATTGCAGGCCTAACACCCTGCGCTCGTTCACTTCGACTATGCATACATGCAAACTAACCTGCCTGCGCGATGACCGCCACGAACAATGGAAACAGTTTTTGATTACTGACGAACTAAAGTCCGACATTACCGCGGCCTATCAAGCCTTTACACAGTCCGCCGGGGGCGAGCCCCGCAAGGGCCAGCGTCATATGTTGGCCTGGGTCACGCAGGGGCTGATGAACCGCGATGCCAACAAGGTCGTTATCGAGGCCGGCACCGGCACCGGGAAAACCGTTGGCTACTTGATCCCATCGCTATTGTGCGCCCGCGAGCTGGGTAAAAAAGTCATTGTCAGCACCGCCACCGTCGCCCTTCAAAATCAGCTACTGCAAAAGGACATCCCACAGCTGATTGCCTGCGGTGCCATCGAGACCGATGCCAAGCTGGCTAAGGGCCGACGCCGCTACCTGTGCCCAATCCGCCTGGAGCAAGCCATTGCCGACACCCAGGGCCAACACGAAGACGAGATCCAGTTTCGCCCGACACCCCATCAACTCGGCAGCCTAAAAGGCTTCTACGAACAATTTGCTGATGGCAGTTGGGATGGGGATATTGATAGTTGGGGCGACTCGGTCGACGGCGACCTGATACCCATGGTCACCACTGACCACGCCGGTTGCCGGGGACGCCAATGTGAAGCGATTAACGACTGCCCGTTTTTTAATGCCCGCGATGCGCTCGATGACGCCGAGATCATTGTCACCAACCACGATCTGATTTTGTCTGACATGGCCCTCGGCGGCGGCGTTGTCCTGCCCGAGCCAGCCGACTCGATTTACGTTTTTGACGAAGGCCACCAGCTTGCCGAAAAAGCCATCCACCACCAAACCGCCAGCCTGCAGCTGCAGAGCACCATCAACTGGGCCGGTGGCCTCCCGAAAAAGCTGGATTCGCTTAACACGCTGATCGGCTCAAGTAACGAACTGGCCTCGACGCTGAAACGACTCGGCAAAACCTTAACAGACTGTGTCGCGGCCATCGGTGGTGTCGATGACGCAATACGTAACCTAATCGGGCGCGAGATGGCCTCACCACGCTGGAGCGAGAGCGGCAGTGGCGCTCCGCTGTTGCGGCTACAGCCCGATCCCATTGCGCCGGCGCTACAGAGACTCCTCAGCGACGCGTCGATTCCCATGCGCGCGATTGCCACGGACTTGGCCAGCTGCGTTGAGTGGCTCAAGCATGAAGCGGAAAAACCTAATGGGGAGCTGGACAGGGAGATCGCGCGTAACAATCAGGCGTTCTTCAATAAGGCGAAAATTCGTGCTGAATCCGCCGTCGAACTTCTCAAGCGCTGGTCAGCGTCGACCAGTGCAGGCCCCGAAGCGCGTTGGATTCTGTTAACCGGTATCGAACGCAAATCCCAGTGGCAGGACGCGGACCCTGAGCTTTGGTACAGCCCAGCTAGCGCTGGCCCCGGACTGAAACAAGGATTGTGGGATGACTGTGGCGGCGCAGTGATCTGCAGCGCCACCATGGCCGTCGCCAGCAATTTTGACCGCGTCTACGAAGCCCTGGGGCTGGATATGAGCACACCCTGCCACATCCTAGGCGGGGCATTTGACTACGCCAACCAAGGCCAGATTGTGGTGCCTCCGACCGCAGCGGACCCGACGGACAGCGCCGCGCACGACGCCGCTATTTTGGCTCACGTGAAAAGCCTGAAAGACGAAAACAAAGGCACATTGATTCTGTTTTCCAGTCGCGCTCAGCTTCGCCGTGTCACTGACCAGCTTCCGACGGGATTGTCCGCGCAGGTTCTGTCCCAGCTCGAGCTCGGCCGGTATGAGTTATTGAAACATCACCGTTTGCGCCGCGAACGCGGTCAACCCTCCATCATCTTTGGCATGCAGAGCTACGGCGAGGGCATCGATTTGCCCGGAGACCTGCTTGAGGAGGTCGTCATCACTCGCCTGCCCTTCTCCCAACCCGACGACCCGATCCACGCCACCTATGCCGAGTGGGTGGAACGTCAAGGCCAACGCTCCTTCAGCGCGATTACTCTGCCCATGGCGTCGATCCGCCTGCGCCAGGCAGTCGGTCGCCTGATACGTAGCGCGAGCGACACGGGTACCGTGACATTCTTGGACAACCGAGTGAAAACGAAGGGGTATGGGCGGCAACTACTTGACGATCTACCGCCCTTCAAGCGGATCGGTGTTTAATCGACGTATTCCGCTTTTGCCGGCGCCTTGGGCTGGCTGAATCCGGACTTGACGATGTTGCCGGCATTGAGGATTTCTTCCTCGACCGACGCGGTCAAGAAATAGCTCGTTTGCGAGCTCAGCACCAAGTAACCGGTGATCGCCTTGGGCAGCTCACTGCGCAGGTAGGACCGCGTAATTGATAGCCCTTCGATTGCGCTTAAATCAATCGGCACCGCCTCGGTGCGTTCCACCGTGGGGTCGTAGACCACGACCGACGGGCGCAGCGGCGACGCCGGGTTAGCCTCGACCACGATCGCCGTGCGGTCGTCGGATAAGCTCACCAACGACCCCGGAGGATAAACACCCAGCGCCCGGATAAACAGATCCAACAAGGTCGGCGCGTACCACGCCCGCTCCTTGCTAAACATTTGTTTGATCGCTGCGCTCGGCGCCAATGCCGTGCCGCCGTTACGCGGGTTGCACAGGTTGTCGTAACGATTGGCAATCGCGACAATCTTGGCTTCTAGGGGGATATCGGGGCCGGATAATTGGTAGGGGTAACCGGATCCGTCACAGCGCTCGTGGTGGTAGCGAACCACGTTGATGACCACGGTAGACGCGCTCTCTGTGCCATCGACCATCTGCGCACCCTTGCGCACGTGTTCGTGATACAGCGCTTGCTCCGGGGCCGACAATTCGCTCGGCTTCAAGGACAGCTGCTTGGGCAGGCGCATGATCCCGAGGTCGTGTAAAAACGCCCCTACCCCGATATCGCGCACCATATCGTCATCGAGCTCGGCGGCGCGGGCGAGCATGACAGACAACGCCGTCACATTGATGGCATGGCCAGAGAAAAAGTAATCATTGCCGGTCGGCACGTCAATGAGCTGCATCACCGCATTGGGGTCGCGGGTTAACTCGTCGGTGACTTCATTGGCAATGTTGCCTGCCGCAGCCAGCGCGATGTCGTTGGCGCTCACCAAATTGGGCATAAGGTCGCGCACCCGCTGACTCAACTCCGAGACCTTTTTTTCCGCCATGTTCAAGCGTGAGCGTGATGCTTTTAGCTGCTGACGCGCTTCAACCTTGGCGGCTTCGACGCTCTCCATCTCGGCCACCTCGACGGGTGTCAGCTCAACAACCTCGGGCTCCGCGACTTCCTGCACGTCGCTGCGGTCAGGGTCCCACTCAGGCTGACGAAGTTTGCGCAGGGCCTTGACCTTGGCCAGCGTCG
>CAKZQE010000298.1 GCA_937139465.1 uncultured Gammaproteobacteria bacterium | reverse complement strand
CGCAGTCCCAACCCAAACCGTGAGCATCAACCTACAGGGCGATACGTTTAGCCGTGGCAGTGTTGAGGGCTTGCTGGAACAGATACAGTCACAGCTAGACCGTGGCGGAAGGCTGGTGTTCTCATGAGCGTTGTCATTCAATCCGGCTTCACAGGCAACGCGCAGCCCATCGACCAGCCGCGCATCTGTTTCGACAAGCACACGGCCACAGCCACGGCCAGCGGCACGGCAAGCGGGTACAATGCTGCGCTGGTAACGGATGGTGAAACGTGGAGCCTTTGGCGGGCCAGCACGTTTACTTCAACGCTGACGATCACATTCGGCAGTAACCAAAGCACAAATTACGCAGCCCTTGGGGCGCACAACCTTGGATCAGGTAGCAGCGACGTACAGCTACAGACCAGCACCGACGGCACCACGTTCGTCAACGCGACCGGCATTTCATCGCACAGCCCGACGGATGACAGCGCCATCGTTTGGTTATTTGAGACCGCATCACTTCGGGCAATTCGGTTTTCGTTTTCCGGCGGCTTCCTTCCCCCGACTATTGGCGTCGCACAGGCTGGCGAGGTTCTGGAAATGCCGCAGCTATCGGTGTTCACAGGCTTGCCGATCAGTGAAAGCAAGCAAGTCCGATACCGTCACCAGCAGAGCATCACGGGCGACGTTCTGGGCCGCGCTGTTGAGGGCGCAGACCTACGCTTTGACATGACCGTGCAAAACCTACCAGAGACGTTCCGGGCGGCGGCTGGCGACATCACATGGAAGGGCTTTATCAACCACGTTGATAACACTGGGCCGTTCTTTATTGCCGCCAAGCCCGAAAGCTATCCTGACGATGTTGCCTACGCGCGGGCAACAGAGCGGCCACGTTTCAACCGCGAGCGACCCAATCTCAACAACAGCGGAGCCGTTACGTTCCAGTGCATGGGGTATGCAGCGCCATGACTAAGATCGTTGAGCGGATCAAGGTGGACATGCAGCGCTGGGATGACTTCATGGCCCAAGCAAGGCCAATGCTGGACGCCATGCCCGAAGAAAAGCGCGAGGCATTTGCAGAATTCTGGTGGAACCTTGAGGACGCCGGATGTGAGGCGGCGGAAACTGTCTTTCACGATGGCGCGGTTTATTGCGCACCGTCCGACGATTTTCGTCGCGCATTGGCTGAGTTTGGTGTGGTGGTGGAATGACTAAGACCGTCCAAATCGTCGAGTTGCGGCAAGCGCGTTGCGCCAATCGCTTTGGTGTTTCGCCTTGCACAGCAACAGGCACGCCGAAGTGCTTTCAGACGTACAACACATGCGGCGATCAGGCGAACTTTAACCTCGATGGCGAGTTGC
>CAKZQE010000297.1 GCA_937139465.1 uncultured Gammaproteobacteria bacterium | reverse complement strand
GGATGACGTCATTTCGAGGGAATGGATCCCGGACAGAGTCCCTCCGGGATGACGCCATTCCAAGGGTATGGATCCCGGACAGAATCCGTGATGGCCGGCACCATGGCCCCGATTCCCGCTGCGATGTCGGTGTTTGCCGAGGGCTAAGGGTCAAACGCGAACCAGTGCCGCTCCCGGACCAAAAGAACGACTAGGCTATGCCTGTGTTCACCGGAGAAGCCCATGCGCCGCTGCTTATCTGCGTTACTGCTGTTGACCCTGCCCGCCCTGGCCGACGTGACTGTCGGCTTTCCCGAATCCATGACGCCACGAACGATGGCAGAACGCTATGCACCGGAAATCCGCCAATTTGAGCGTATCCTGCGCGAGCCGGTGAACTTCGTCACCTATGACATTGGCGATCAGGTTAGCGCGCGGCGTATTGCCGAAAACGGTTTGATCGCTGCCACGCCGGCGGCCGTCGCCAGCATGCTCGATTTGGGGCTGACACCGGTCGGCTACCACGGCGGTGAAGCGCCGATTTTGTTGGTGGGCAACGCCGCTACCGATACGGGTTGTACGCGTGTCGGTCAGCTTGGCCGAGGCAGCATTATGGGCCTGATGGCACCTTACTTGATTGACAAAAGCGGGCTGGAATCCGTCTGTGTCACGCAATACAGCACGATTTCAAACCTAGTGCGCGCGATGAACCTGGATGAGGTGGACGCCGGTGTGATTGGTGGCCGTTCCACCGGCAAGCTGACCAACCCATTCACAGAGCTGGCGCGGGGCACCACCCCTCTGTTTGCTTTCTTTGCCGACCAGCAGCACGAGCGCTTTGCTGACATGTTTGTCGCCCTAGAGGCGGACCGTGCCTTGGCGCCGGGCGGCCCGTCAGGACGCCCGATCTTGGCCTGGGACGTGGAAGCCGCAACCCGCTATCGCAAGTTGCAGCAGGACTTAGATCACTAAGCGCTTTCTGGAATCTCGTAGGCCCGCACCGCGCGCAAAATATCGCACCGGCTGATCTGCCCGACTAACTTACCATTGCTGTCAACAACCGGCAGGCGACGACGCCCCTGCTTCATGAAAAGTTCAGCCACCGACACCACATCGGTGTCCTGGCGTACGGTGTCGACGCCCTGACTCATCACTTCGGACACCACCCCGCCCACTTCACCTTGATAGGTACCTTTCAAAATACCCGACAGGCAATCGTGTTCGGACACCATGCCAACCAAAGCACCGTTGTCCACCACGGGCATTCCCGAGATCCCGTGCTTAATCAGCATGTCCACCGCGGCCAAAAGGTCCGTACTCGGCTTCACCGTGATCAGATTGGTGGTCATGTAATCCGAAATGCGCATTGAGCGAAACATGCTGAGTTCCTTATTCTGTGAGTCTCACACGCACCCTAACCCAACTTTTTCAAAAAGGCTTGGCACCATGATCAGTAAAATTGACCACGTCGGCATTGCCGTCCTTGACCTGGACGCAGCGATCGAGACTTACACCCGCTTGGGCCTGCCATTTTTGGGTCGTGAAACCGTCGCAGAGCAAGGGGTCGAGGTCGCCTTCTTCCAGATCGGCGAAAGCAAATTTGAGCTGCTGTGCCCCCTAGGCGCGGATACCCCAATTGGCAAATTCATCGCCAAAAACGGTGGCAAGGGTGGCGTTCAGCAGGTCGCGATGACCGTGGATAACATCGACGCCGAAATGGCGCGGTTAAAAGATGAGGGTTTCACGCTGCTTCAAGAGAGCCCGGTTGACGGCGCGCACAACACGCGGGTGGCGTTTTTGCACCCCAAAAGCACCGAGGGCGTGCTGCTAGAGCTATGCGAACACCGCTAAAGCACCACCTCCAAAAAGACCGTCAAGGTCACCACCGACACGGCGGTGCTGAGCAAAATCAGCGCCGCGCTCTCGACTTCCAGCGTTCCGCGGCGCGCCGCCACCACATGCACCAGCGAGCCGGCGGGCATCGCCGCCACCAATACAGCGGCCTCAGCGTTGACGGCGTCAGCCCCCACCGCCCAACAGGCTCCAGCCACCAACAGCGGGTGCAATAGCAATTTCGCCCCGGTCAGGACCCACTGACTGCCACCGAACTTAACCCCAGGCCCAGCCACACCCAGGGTTACACCCAGGGCAAACAGCGCCACCGGCGACGCCGCCTGCGCCAATAGTGTCAGCAATCGCTCCGCACCCGAACCCAGTGGCAGCTCAAACCAGGACACCAACAGCCCAGCGCCGATGGCAAACAGCATCGGGTTGTTGAGGGTTTCGTTGATCGCCGCGCGCGTACCCTCCCCGCTAGCGGCCTGCAACACGATAAGACTGCCGCCAACCAACAACAGGTTCATCATCAGCGCGATTAGCACCACCGGCTGTGTACTGAGCGCCCCAAACGCCGTTTCAAACAGTGGCAGCGCCAGGTAGACCGCATTGGAGAATGTCGCGCCCAAACAGGTCAGCCACCTGGCCTGAAACCCACTCACCCCAAGCCGTGGCATCAGCATCCACATCAGCGTCCACACGCCCGCCGTGCCGAGCACGTAAGCGGCAAGAAAGCGCCACTGGGCGAAGGCTTCGAAGGGTGTGCGGGCCATGGCCAGAAACAGCAGCGGTGGCAGCGCAATGCGAAACACAAAGGCATTGAGCGCCGTTCCACCACCGTCACCTAACCAGGACCGGCGCTGGGCAATCCAGCCAAGACCAATCACCGCAAACACCGGCAAAACGATACTGATGAGGCTATTCACAGAACGAAGTGCAACTCCGCCTGGGCGTAGGTCACGCCCGCCTCGTCAATCACGCGCGCGGCCAAGGTGGCACGAACGCGCTCGCCCCGAGCCCAGGTCGCCTGCCACTCGCGGCGGGTGCCCTCATCCACCGGATCCACCTGGAAACGCACCAGGGGCTGGGCAAAGGGTTTCAAGAATCGCTGCGATGCTTTGCCCAACAGAGGGTTCTGGGGGCCGTCGAGCGCCGCCTCCGCTTGGGTTGCGAAAAACACCCACCCGGCCAGCGCCATGCCCGCGGCCAGCGCCCCACCGAAGGCGACATCCAACTGGTTGCGGCACGGATCAAAGTCCGCCACCAGCTCTAGCGGGTCGCCACTGACCTGGCGCAAATTCATGCCTTGGGCCAGGGGCGTACCGGCCAGCATGCGCTCGAAGGCCGTCACCTATCCGCCTAAAATTTGCATGATGGTTTGCTCGCCACTGAAGCGTACCGGCTGCTTATCTTTGAGCGCCTGGCCGAGGCAATCCATGATCAGTGCGATCGCATCCGGTTCGGGCAAGGTCAGGGCATCGCGGATATCCAACGCATGTGACGACGAAATGCACCCATACAGCTTCCCATCGCTGGTCAGTCGCAGCCGATCGCAGTCTCCGCAAAATGGCGCCGATTCGTTCGAAATAAAGCCGAAGCGACCACGGGGGTTGGTCCAGGTTTGGCTCGTTGAGTTAGCCTCCCGGGGCTGCGGCTCGGCCGGGCCAAACTCGCTCAACAAGTCGACCAGTTCTGCTTGGGGAATAAACTCCTGATCAAACGCCGCGCCGTTTTGTAGGTGCCCCATGCGCATCAGCTCGATAAACCGCAGCTCAACGCCGCGGGCGCTGCACCAATCAAACAGGGGCACCACCTGATCGCGGTTTTGGGTACGCATCGGCACCGTGTTGACCTTGACCTTCATCCCGGCGCCCAGCGCTAATTCGATGCCCTCTAACACCGTCTCAAGGTCGCCAGCCTTGGCCATGGTTTTGAACACCACCGGATCCATCGCGTCGAGACTGACGTTGATCCGTTTGCAACCAGCGGCCTGCAGGGCGTCAATGTGGCGCGCCAGGAACTGGCCATTGGTGGTCAGGCTAATCTCAGCGCTGTGTTCACGCAGGCCCTCAAGAACGGCGCTCAAATTTGGCGCGATCAGCGGCTCGCCCCCCGTCAGCCGAATCTTTTTCAGATCCAACACACGATCGAGCAACGTAACCAGGCGCATTAAATCCGCCCCGTCCAAGGCATCGGGCGACGGCTTCAGCAGGCTGCCGGCGGGCACACAGTAATCGCAGGCGTAATTACAGGCCGATGTCAGGCTGACCCGGAGTGAACGAAAACGCCGACCTAGGGGGTCAATCAAACTCATAACACGGTGACCTTACGTGGTGCCCGGGCGCCCTGCGCCAGATCGGCCAGCACCTGTGGAATGATGGTGTTCATTGCATCCGGCCGGTCAGGATTCAGGCGCTCGCCGCCCAACGCCAAAATGCCGTGGACACTGGCCAATACAAAGCCAGCCATGCCGTGGGCCGACCGCGACTGGCCGACACAGCCGGCCTGATCCAACAGTTCTGCCAGTTTCAGCCGTTCGGCATCCAGCAGACGCTGAATGAGTTCGAGGGATTCCGTCTGACGGTGTTGGCGCAGCCCAGACATCCAGCGCTCAACCAAGGCAAACTGGTGAGGGTGGCCGATACGTAGGGCAACGTAGTCGGTGATGCGATCCAGTGGCGTGCGGTCCTTGGGCGAGAGCACGGCCATGCGATCCTCAAGCGTGATCTCGATCAACCGCGCGACGATTTCGTGCTTGGTCTTGAAGTGCTTGTAGATGGTGCCCTTGCCGATACCCACTTCGGTTGCGATACGCTCAACCGTCACGGAATCCGCGTCGACGCCAGACAGCAGGGATTCCGTCACCTTCAGTATTTCTTGTTCGCGACGCTGAAACTCGCGTTTTTTGCGGTCGGTGCGTTCCACCCGAACTCTCCATTTTTTGTTGCCGGTACGATAGCAGAACGGACCTCGTCAATCAGCAGGCGACCGAGGGCCAATGCAGCCACCCGCAGTCGTGGCACACTCAGACCATGAATGGAGAGTCCCGTGCTTAAAACGCTCGCCAACTTGATCAGCCATTGGTTGCTGGCCCGCCGACATGACCCGCTCTACACGGGCTCGAATCTGCATGCCATTCGCTATGAGCTGCGCCCCGGCGACTTGATTTTGGTCGAGGGGCAGACGCGCGTTGCCCGCATTATCCAGCGCCTGACGCTCTCGTCCTGGTCACATGTGATGCTGTATCTCGGCCGCGTCCACGACATCGAGGACCGCGAAATCCGCCACCGCGTGCAACGCTTTTGCGACGCCACCCCCGAGGACATGCTGATATTGGAAAGCGAGATGGGCCGCGGCACCGTGGTCCAGTCGCTGGATCATTATGCGGACTACCACCTGCGCATCCTGCGCCCGAAAAACATCCGCTATCAAGACGTGCAAACGGTGATTGCGTTTTGCGTGGACCGGCTCGGGAAGGAGTACAACCTGCGCCAGATTGTCGACCTGATGCGCTACCTGCTGCCGTGGAAAGTGCTGCCCAGACGCTGGGGGTCTAGCTTGTTTCGCTATCAGCCCAACAGCCCAACGACCGTGTGCTCGACGCTGTTAGCCGAAGCCTTCGCGGCGGTGGACTTCCCGGTGTTGCCACTCATCAAAGACGATGCCGAAGGCCAGTACCGTCTGTTTCAGCGCAATCCCATGTTCGTGTATCCGGCGACCTTTGATAAGTCGCCCTACTTCGACATCATCAAAACGGCCCATGTCGATCATGGCCCGGCCCGCGGCGCCTACAAGCTGCTGCCCTGGCGCGGCCGTTTGCAACTGGACGAGCCCGAGCAGGACTACTACATGGCCAACGATGATCACCCGGAACAGGTAGCCGCCGCCCCGACCACCGCAGAAAAAGAGTAAACTGAGGTTTTATAAGGAGCATCACCATGGCCACAGCATCCGCGGTCCACATTCTCGTTAAAACCGAAAAAGAAGCCGCCGACTTAAAGGCGCAGATCGACGGCGGCAAAGACTTTGCTAGCTTGGCCAAAAAGCACTCGCTGTGCCCCTCGGGCAAGAGCGGTGGGGACCTCGGTGAATTCCGCCGGGGTGCCATGGTCAAACCCTTTGACGATGTGGTGTTCAAAGAGGAAACCCTGACCGTTCACGGCCCGGTGAAGACCCAGTTTGGCTATCACCTAATCAAGACCCTGTACCGCAACGACTGACCTAGCGGCGTTTACCGGCCGGTTTCTTGCCGGATGGCTTGCCAGATGGCTTGCCAGATGGCTTTCCCGAGGACTTTCCAGACGGTTTGCCCGCGGGCTTACCGGATGGCTTCCCAGACCGGCCGGCCGCTTTACCACCACGGCCCGCGGCCCCATGTGCGCCCGCACTCCCCTTCGCCGATTTAGCGCGCGAGCCCGGCGGCGCCGTGCGTCCACCGGCGTTAGCCGAACTGGCATTGGCGGCTTGGCTACGCGATCGTCGGCGCGGCGCCTGGGCTTTTTTGCGACTGGTCGATGCTTCGGACGACGAATTGGCGACCGACTCGAGTAAACGGGTCATTTCCTTCGGCGTTAAGTCCCGCCACTCGCCGACCGGCAATCCCTTCAAATCAACGTGCATGATTCGGGTACGTTCGAGCTTGACCACCTCGTAGCCAAAATACTCGCACATGCGGCGAATCTGGCGATTCAGCCCCTGAATCAAGGTCATGCTAAAGGCGTGACTGCCGACTTTTTTGACTGGGCATTTTTTGGTCATGGTGCCCAGTATCGGCACGCCGCCGGCTAGGCCCTCCACAAAGGCATCGGTCACCGGCTTATTCACCGTGACCACATACTCTTTTTCATGGTCGTTGCCGGCACGCAGAACCTTGTTGACCAAATCACCGTTGTTGGTCAAAAAGATCAGGCCCTGGGATTCTTTATCCAGACGGCCAATCGGAAAAATCCGAACCCCGTGATTGACGAAATCAACAATGTTGTCGCGCTGACTCGACTCGGTCGTGCATTCGATGCCGACAGGCTTGTTCAACGCAATGAAGACAAAATCGTCGTCGTCCTGCGGCTCGATTTCCTGACCGTTGACCCGCACCAAGTCACCGGGATTGACCTGGTCACCTACCGCCGCCCGCTTACCGTTGATGTAGACGTTGCCCTGCTCAATAAATCGGTCGGCTTCGCGGCGTGAGCACAACCCGCTGTCGCTGATGTACTTATTTAGGCGTTTCGATGACGGATGGAGCATGGGCACCTCGGTGAATTGGCCGCGGGTTATCGCTGTGCGCGGGGAAACAGGCGGTAAAAATTATCGCTGGTTTGCTCGTCCAATGCGTCCGGGCGGATGCCGCGCTGCTCAGCCACGCATTCCAGCACCCAGGGCAGATACTTCGGTTCGTTTTTAACACCGCGGTGCGGCTTGGGGGCCAGCCAGGGACTGTCCGTTTCAATCAACAAACGATCTGCCGGCACACGTCGTGCCACATCGCGCAGGGCGTTTGCGTTGCCGAAGGTCACGATGCCCGATATGGAAATGTACCAACCCAGATCCAAAGCCGCCTCGGCCATCTCCCACGACTCGGTGAAACAGTGCAGGACGCCAACGTGCCGTGTGTCGCTGTGCTCGCGCAAAATCCGCAGCGTGTCATCCACAGCCGCACGGGTATGCACGATGGTGGGTAGCCCAAGGGCAGATCCAGCCTTTAGGTGGTTCACAAAAGCCGCCCGTTGCACATCCGGGTCGTTGTTGTTCTTAAAATAATCCAAACCGGTTTCACCCAGCGCAACCACCTTGGGGTGATCCGCCAACGTCGCCAATTCCGCCTCGGTGGGCACCGCATCACCATGATAGAGCGGATGCACACCGACCGATGCACTCACGTCGTCGTGCGCCTCGGCGACGTCAAGCGGCCCCTTGGCGCTCTCGAGGCTGACGCCGATGCACAAAAAATGCTGAACACCGGCGGCGCGGGCTTCGTCCAGGGCAACGTCCAACGAACGCTCCCCCAGCTCAAGCCGGTCCAGGTGGCAATGGCTATCAATCATTGTGGTTCAGAGTACTCATTCAAAAGGCACGGACAGCAAAACGGCCGTTGGCCACTGGGCTCATAAGGTATGGGTCGGTGTATCGCTGTTCAGGGAGCCGGCCAGGTGGGTTTCAATCCGGTCACGCAATCCGCCTTCATCTTCGATGAACTGGACGCCAATGCCCGGAGCTTTCTGGCCCTGGGCACCCGCCGGGGTTATCCAGATCACCTTGCCGGTGACGGGGAATTTTTCAGGCTCGTTCATCAGCGCGAGCAAGATCACCACTTCCTGACCCATCTCGAAGGGTTTCGAGGTCGGAATGAACAGGCCGCCGCCTTTAACAAATGGCATGTAGGTGGCGTACAACACCTGTTTATCGCGAATCGAAAGTGAAAGCATGCGGGGCCCCTTGGTTGCTCGCGGACTATATCGACTGGGGCTTAGGCGGACAACCGGCCAGCTCGGACCCAGAGGTCTCCGAGGGCGCGTATCACCAACGGTGCTTCGACCGTGACCTGGCGAAGCGCTGGACTGCGTTCCCGTTCAAGGCGCTCAACGAAGGTGCATAGGGCCAAAAAGTAGCGCGTTTGGCCCTTCGGTGCTTCACGCTGCAGTTGTTCAAGCGCCACCCGGTACCAATCATCGAACCACACCAGCGGGTCCATTCGCTTGACCAAGGGCACCAGGCCGGACACAGGCATTTCCCCGGCATGGGCGTCCATTAGCCCCCGCCGCCAACCGTCGCGATCGGCCAAGGCGTCGGGCTCACTCATTAACTCACACAGGGTATCCGGTGCCTGACTAACGCGTCGGGCCGCACTGGTATCAAGCCCCGGAAAGGTACTCGCCAACCATCCATCGACGTCAGTCAGGTTGGGTAGCGCGAGCTTGCGCACTCGACTCAAAATCGTAGCGGGCAAACGGCCGGGCCGCTCTGTGGTCAAAATAAACCGTGTTCCCCGCGGCGGCTCTTCGAGCAGTTTCAGCAAGGCATTGGCGGCGGCGATATTCATCCGTTCAGCCTCGATGATTCGAATCACCCGTCCACCGCCCTGGTGGGTGGTGGTGACTGACGATTCAACCAGATTGCGAATCGCTTCGATGCGATGGGTTCGGGAGGCACCATCGGGGACCAGCGTAAAGACGTCCGGGTGCGCCTCCTGGGCCATGAACAAACACCCCTTGCAGCGGCCACAGACATCATGGGTGGCGCACATCCAGCGCGCGGTCAAGGCGTCAGCAAAACCCTGCACACCCTGTCCAGGGGCCGAGGTCACCAGAACCGACTGCAATCGCGGATCGGTCGCTGTGCGCTGCAAGATCTCGGCGTGCCAGGGGTAACTCATTGGCGGAACTCACTCAACGCAGACCAGGCTGCGTCTAACACCTGATCCGGTGTGCCACTGGCGTCAATCAGGCGATAACGCTGGGGCGCTGCCGCGACGCGGGCTTGGTATCCGGCACGAACGCGACGGTAGAAGTCTAAGGTTTCGCCATCCATGCGGTCGGTCGCGCGGCCGTTGTGGTGAATACGCGCCAGACCAATTTCGGGGTCCAAGTCCAGCACCAACACGCAGTCCGGCCGCAGATCACCCTGGACCAGCGCCTCCAGCTGCTCGACGCGCTCCGCGCCCAACCCCCGCCCCACGCCCTGATAGGCGTAGGAGGCATCGGTAAAGCGGTCGAGCAACAGGGTTTGGCCCGCTGCCAGCGCGGGGCGGATCAAGCGATCAAGGTGTTGTGCACGGGACGCAAACATCAACAGCAATTCCGTGTCCGGTGCGACCGGCTCATCACGAGCCGCCAACAACACATGACGAATTTCTTCGGCCATGGGCGTGCCGCCGGGTTCGCGAGACACCACCAGATCGACCCCCTCGGCACGGAAGCGCTCAATTAAGCCCGCCAGAACCGTGCCCTTGCCCGCGCCTTCGACCCCTTCCAGCACAAAAAACTGACTCATTAACGGTTCCGAATGTAGCGATCGACCTTGGCGTTGTGTTCACGCAGGGTCTTGGAAAAACTGTGTCCGCCGCTGCCGTCGGCGACAAAGTAAAGGTGTCCCGTTTCCAACGGGTCCACAGCCGCACGAATCGCGTCCTGAGATGGCATCGCAATCGGCGTCGGCGGCAGCCCGTCGATGGTGTAGGTGTTCCACGGTGTTTTGGCTCTCAAATCTTTGCGGCGGATATCGCCATCAAAGTCCGGAAGCAATCCATAAATCACCGTCGGGTCGGTCTGCAGACGCATACCCTTTTTAATCCGCAGGGTGAACACCCCCGCGATTTGGCGCCATTCAGCGCCCTGTGCCGATTCTTTTTCGATGATACTAGCCAGCACCAAGGCCTCGTCGGCCGATTTCAGCGGCAGCCCGTCGGCCCGGCTCAACCACTGGGTCTCGAGCACAGCGCTGAGGGCCTCGTGGGCACGGGACAGCACATCCACATCCGAGTCGCCGGGGCTAAAGCCATAGGTGTCGGGCAGGAACTGCCCTTCGGGCCAGCCATCGAAGTCAAAGGACAGGTGCCACTCATCCAAGTTGTCGGGAAGGGTCTGCACCAGCCGTGTGTCGCTTTTTAACTGAGCCTGAAGCTGCCAAATGTGTTGCCCCGGCACCAGAGTAAAGAACTCGACCAGGGTGTCGCCATCAACAATACGCGCCAACAGCGAACGCACCGTGTCATTGGCTTCAACGCGGTACGTGCCGGCACGGATGGCGGTCAGTTCGGGGGCTAGCCGGCGAAGCAGACGCATGTCCGGCGCCGGCTCAACCCACCCTTCGGACTGCCACTGGCGAAGCACGCCGCTAAAAGCCGCGCCACGTTCGACCGAGAGCCGAGAAACATCGGCGCGGACCGGCGCATCCAACCAGGCCTTGGCCTTCTCGACCTCGATAAACGCCCAGGTTGATAGAGAGAGCAGTGCAAGCCCGACCCAGGCCGCGAGCGTGCGTAAGCGCATCAGATGCGTTTAAACAGGAGCGATCCGTTGGTGCCGCCAAACCCAAAGCTGTTGCTAAGGGCGTACTCAATCGTGTGTTCCTGGGCCGTCAGCGGGACCAGATTGAGCTTCACTTCAGGATCTGGGTCATTGAGGTTGATGGTCGGGGGTGCGACTTGATCGCGAATCGCCAGCACACTGAAGATCGCCTCGACCGCGCCCGCTGCACCCAATAGGTGTCCGATCATGGACTTGGTGGAGCTCACCGCAGCGTCTTTGCCATTCAACATGCGCGTGATTCCGCGCGCCTCCGCAACATCGCCACCGGGGGTTGAGGTTCCGTGTGCGTTGACGTAATCCACTTGGTTGCCGGCGATGCCCGCGTCACGCAGGGCGCCCTGCATGGCGGCTTCCGCCCCGGCGCCGTCTTCCGGCGGCAGAGTCATGTGGTAGGCATCGTCGCTCATGCCAAAACCGACCAGCTCCGCAAGAATGTTCGCGCCCCGGGCTTTGGCGTGCTCGTATTCCTCGAGCACCATGGCACCGGCGCCGTCGCCTAATACAAAGCCGTCGCGGCCAGTGTCCCATGGACGTGACGCACCCTGTGGATCATCGTTGCGCGTGGATAGGGCTTTGCAGGCGTTGAAGCCGCTGATGCCGAGGGGCGTGCAGGCTTGTTCAGCGCCACCTGCGACCATCACGTCAGCATCACCGTAGGCGATGGTACGCGCTGCATAGCCAATGTTGTGCGTGCCCGTCGTGCAGGCCGTTGTGATCGCAATGTTAGGCCCCTTGAAGCCCAGTCGAATCGCCAAATTGCCGCTGATCATGTTGATAATCGAACCAGGCACGAAGAACGGTGACACCCGGCGAACGCCCTTTTCGAGTAACTCGATGTGGTTGCGCTCGATCATGCCGAGGCCACCAATCCCCGAGCCAATCGCCACACCGGCGCGGGTCATGTCCAGGGCATCGAGATCCAGGCCGGCATGTTCAACGGCCTGATGACCGGCGACCAAGCCATACTGGATGAACAGGTCCATCTTGCGAGCATCTTTGCTGTTCAAATAGGGTTCTAGCTCGAAGTCGGTGACTTCGCCGGCAAAACGCGTGGTGTAGCTGCTGGCGTCAAAACCCTGAATGGGGGCAATGCCGCTTTCACTCTTAAGCATTCGAGCCCAGGTTCCTTCGACACTGGCGGCCAATGGGCTCAACATGCCCAGTCCCGTCACTACCACTCTGCGTTTTGACATATTTCTAGATCCTTACAACGTAAAAGACCGCCCATGACGACTCATAGGCGGTCTCGGAATTCAGTAACGGCTAATTTAGCTGTTGGCGTTGATGTAGTCGACTGCCTGCTGAACGGTTGTGATGGTTTCAGCTTTTTCGTCAGGGATTTCGGTTTCGAATTCCTCTTCCAAAGCCATGACCAGCTCAACAGTGTCCAGTGAGTCTGCACCCAGGTCCTGCACGAAAGATGAATCTGCGTTCACTTCTTCATCTTTAACGCCAAGCTGTTCGCAAACGATTTTCTTGACGCGATCTTCGATAGTGCTCATTGGATTATTGTCTCCTAAATATTGTAAACGTTGGACCTAAGCCCAGTCGCCGTCCCTCTCGGTGGGGCGCATTATCTACCGGTTTAAAGCTAATTTCAAAACTTAGTTCATCAACATCCCGCCGTTGACATGCAAGGTCGTGCCAGTGACGTAAGCCCCTGATTCTCCGACCAAATATGCAACCGCGTTTGCGATATCTTCGGGCTGACCCAAACGTCCCAAGGGGATTTGGCTCGCCAATGTGTCTTTTTGCTCGTCGCCCAAGGCATCCGTCATGTCCGTGGCGATGAAGCCCGGCGCGACTGAGTTAACCGTGATATTGCGTGATCCAACTTCACGGGCCATGGCGCGGCTGAAGCCTTCGATGCCGGCTTTGGCAGCCGCGTAATTGGCCTGGCCTGCGTTACCCATCGAGCCGACGACCGAAGAAATGTTCACGATCCGCCCCCACCGAGCTTTGGTCATGCCTTTGAGCACGGCCTTGCTGAGTGCAAACACAGAGCTCAGGTTGGTCTGAATGACGTCATTCCAATCATCGTCTTTCATGCGCAACATCAAGGTGTCACGTGTAATGCCGGCATTGTTAACCAGCACGGTGATCGGGCCATGGGCCGCCGTCACCGTAGCCAGCGCCGCTTCAACGCTGGCGGGCTCGGTCACGTTCATCGCTACACCCGAGCCGTTGATCCAACCATCAATTTTCGCCGCGCCTGACTCTGTGGTCGCGGTGCCGCATACGATGAACCCATCGGCCATCAATTTTTCGGCGATCGCTTTACCGAGACCGCGGCTTGCGCCGGTCACGAGTGCAACGCGTGATTCGCTCATGCTTCCAGTCCTTGTGTCAGCCCGCCCAGATCACCAATGGTTTGGACGCTAATGGATTTGTCGATTCGCTTGCCTAGGCCAGCCAATACGGCGCCGGGCCCGCATTCAACGGCCCGAGACACACCCTCGCCCGCCAAAAACTGAACGGTCTGGGTCCAGCGTACGGGGGAGTAGGTCTGCGCGAGCACCTGGGATTTGATGCGCACCGGATCAGTTTCCGGCTGCACGCTGACGTTTTGCACAATCGGCATCGCTGGGGCCGAGAACTGAATGTCGCCTAGGAAGCCCGCCAGTTCGTCCGCCGCCGGACGCATTAACGCACAGTGGAACGGCGCCGATACTGGCAACGGCAACGCACGCTTGGCACCGGCGCCTTTCAACAAGGGCAACACCCGCTCAACTGCGCTGGCGTGACCTGCGATCACAACCTGGCCGGGGGCGTTGAAATTGACGGCTTCCAGCACCTCGCCGTTGGCCGCGTCGGCACACAGGTCGACAACACGCGCATCATCGAGTCCGATCACCGCGGCCATCGCACCGGTTCCGGCCGGCACAGCGCGCTGCATGGCTTGACCGCGGAAACGAACAGCCCGGACCGCGTCATCAAACGCAATCGTGCCACTGGCCGCCAATGCGGTGTATTCACCCAAGGAGTGGCCGGCCATGATCGCCGGGGCTGCGCCGCCGTTATCCTGCCAAATGCGCCACAGGGCGACACCGGCGGTCAGCAACAGCGGTTGCGTGTTAGCCGTCAACGACATTTGCTCGGCGTCGCCGTCCGTCAACATACCCCACAGGTCGTCTGACAGGGCGTCGGAGGCTTCAACAAATGTGCGTTTGATTTGATCATGTTCAGCTGCGATATCCAGCAACATGCCCGGTTTTTGAGAACCTTGACCCGGGAACAAGAAAGCAAGTTTTGACATAGCAATGATGACAAAGGGCCGCGATGCGGCCCCTTAAGTCTTACTCTTCGTCAGCGTCGGCTTTTTGGGCGATCACTTGGCGGCCTTTGTAGAAGCCGTCTTTAGTGACGTGGTGACGCATGTGCTTTTCACCGCTGGTCACGTCAACGCTCAAGGTTTCTGTGCTCAGTGAGTCGTGTGAACGACGCATGTTACGCTTTGAGCGGGTTTTACGATTCTGTTGTACGGCCATGTCGGCCTCCTGTCTATTTGCTGCCTTTCAGCTGTGCGAGCACAGCGAAGGGGTTAGGTTTTTCCACCGGATCATCGTCTTGGTTGACGATCAATCCACAATTTTCTGTGTGCTTAGGCACCATCGGCACCCGCAGCAACAATTCTTCCTGAGCGGCCCGGTAAACGTCGACGCTGCCGTCTTCGTCTAACAGGTTAACTTCCCAGCCGTCGGGCAAACGCTCAATGGCCGCTTCGGTCATCACCAACGCTAGACTGCATGCGCCGCTCATGTCGACCTCCATCACCTCGAGGCAACGCTGGCATAGCACCTTCGCAGTCCCGTCAAAGGCGAGATGCATGGCATGGACGCGATCATCGGTACGTTCAAAGCGAACGCTAACACCGATTCGATCTGTCGCCGGGTTTTCAGTAACCTGCGCCAGTTCAGGCATATCCTGCCACGACAAAAAGCCCGATACGGTTTCTCCGTGGCGCTCGGCTTTGCGCGCGTCGAATCGTCGATTCAGGGGTCTGTCAAACATAGGGCGCGAATACTAGGGAGACGACCGCACGGTGTCAATCACAATCCACGGCCAATGGGTGTTGGCTTCAGGCTCGAAACACCGAGCCAAACAACTCATCAGCGCGGGCATCCACGCGCAGCTGATTTCGCCTGACTGCGACGAGACGCCGGTGGACGGTGAAGCACCCCAATCCCGGGCCATCCGGCTGGCAAACACCAAGGCCGGATCGGTGGTCAATCGCTGCCCCGAGGGGAGCATCATTATTGCTGGCGACCAGGTGGCTCACATGGGCGGACACCTGCTGCGCAAACCCGGGTCAGTAGAGCGGGCCATCGAGCAACTGAGCGCATCGAGCGGCCAGTGGGTGAGTTTTGAGAGCGCCGTCGCCGTTGTCCATCACGGGCAATCGTGCTGCGAGCTGGCGACCACCCGGGTCAAATTTCGAACACTCAACCCTGATATGATCGAGCGCTATATTAAAGCAGAGCGCCCGCTGGATTCAGCCGGCAGCTTTTACAGCGAGGCAGTGGGAGGCTGGCTGATTGATGCGGTGGACAGTGACGACCCCACCGCACTGGTGGGGCTGCCGATACTGACCCTGGGGCGACTGCTGCGATCGGTCGGGGCTGATCCGTTGGCCAGGTTGCCGACGGCCTAGTACGTCAGCCCGCCGGTAAACCACTGCCCAACCGACGCAGCCACTTGAGCGCCAAATTGACGCGTCAAGCGCTCAAGCGGAGCCTGGCGCGGGGTAAAATCCACCACACGCTCAAGCCCTAGATTCTCCTGGGCGATTTCCGCCGGCGACAGGTGGCCATCGATCAACCCCAATTCCAGGGCCTGCCGGCCGTTCCAGATCAACCCCGAAAAAAGTGCATCTTCCTCAGCCAGGCGCGCACCACGGGCGGATTTAACACGATTGATAAATTGCTCATGCGTGCCCGCTAGCACCGACTGCCAATGTTCGACCTGGGCCGTATCGAGAGGCAAAAAGGGATCAAGCAAGCCTTTATTGCTGCCCGCCGTGATCAGGCGACGCTCGACCCCAAGCTTTTTCGCGGCATCTTCAAAGCCAAAACCTGAGGACACGACACCGATCGACCCAACCAAGCTGGCCTCATCAGCGTAGATTTCGTCGGCGGCACTGGCGATGTAGTAAGCGCCCGACGCCCCAATGTCCGAGATCGCCGCGTAGATCGGCGTGTCGGGGTATTCACCCCGCAAACGCTGAATCCCGCGCCAAACACGGTCCGCCTGAACCGGACTGCCGCCGCCGCTGTTAATGTCCAGCACCACGCCCCGGGTACCAGGGTGCGCTAAGGCCGACGCCAACCCGCTTAAAATCGTTTCGGCATTGGCATCGGAGTCCGCCGCAATGACACCGGATACGCTGACGCTGGCCAGATGCGCCTCATCGCCCTGACTCCACTCGTCCAGGCTCGCGTTGCGCGCCACCGCTACGATTAAAAAGGTTACGTAGGCCAGCGTGACCAGCTTAAAAAAGATGCCCCACCGGCGCGCCCGGCGCTGCTCGACAAAGGCCACGTCCATCACGCGGCGCAATTCTTTCCAAGCCCGGCTGTCGGGGTCCATGTCACTCATCCGTTAAGCGCTCCATCAGTTGGTCTAGTTGCGGGTCCAGCGGGGCCTCAATGCTCAGGCGCCCGTCCTGCCACGGAATATCAATCTTAGCGGCGTGCAAAAACATTCGCTTTAGCCCGCGGTTTTTCCACGCACGGTTATCCTCATCCAGCCCATACTTCGGATCGCCCAAGATCGAGTGCCCCGCCGCCTGGCAGTGCACCCGGATCTGATGCGTGCGCCCCGTCACCGGTTCCGCCGCCACCAGCGTAGCGCCTGCCACCTTGCGCAGGATAGAGAACTTGGTCAGAGCGAACTTACCCTCTGGGTCCACGCTGGCCATACGCTCACCGGAGCGCAGCACGTCGCGCGACAGGTTAAGCTTGACCTGTTGCTTGCGAGCCGGCCACATGCCGGACACCAGCGCCCAGTAGGTTTTGTGCGCAGTACGGTTGCGCAAGGATTCATGCAGGGCGCGCAGAGCGCTGCGGCGTTTAGCCAGCAAAATCACGCCTGAGGTGTCCCGGTCCAGCCGGTGCACCAGCTCCAAGTGCTTCAGCTCAGGGCGCGCGATCCGAGCCAGCTCGATCAACCCGTAACTGAGACCACTACCGCCATGAACGGCAAGACCGGCGGGCTTATTAATAGCCAACAGGTGCGTGTCCTCGTACAGAATCCACGACCCAAACTGGTCGATTTGGCTGTCCGACACCTTGGGCGCCGGCGCCGCCTCGGCGGTACGCACGGGCGGGATCCGCACCACGTCGCCGTCAACGAGACGATAGGACGCTTGTTTACGGCCTTTATTGACCCGCACCTCACCGCTTCGGACCAGCTTGTAGATACGGGTACGGGGCACCCCTTTTAGTTGGGACAACAAAAAATTGTCCAGACGCTGACCGGCACGGCCATCATCAATTTCAACCAGTACAGGACCCGCATTGCCGCTGGTCGTTTGACTTGTTACCATTGTGCCTCACTTTGATCGTTAGTGGCTCCCTGCCCGAAGAAACATTCCGGGCGAAAGGTAGAGCTCACTAGGCTGGATAGCATACAGCATCCGCCTACGTGGATCCGACGCCTAACAGATTCAACAGTGAAATTGGGGGCCAACAAACGGCCCGATCCAGCAACCCGCCAACGAAATGCTCGCGGACGCTGTGACGAGATCGATTTTATTTCCCAGTGGGCCAAACGCCCGCCGGACGACAATTCGAACAGCGGGCTAACCCCCGCCGTCGGTGCCCGACCACTCACAAGGTGGCCGGGCATCACGCCGTGTTTTAGGCGTACACAGCGCGCTTGCGTCGTTGGTTGTAAGGAAAACCAACGCATGAAACGCATGCTTATCAACGCAACCCAGTCTGAAGAACTGCGCGTTGCCCTCGTCGACGGTCAAAAGCTCTTTGACCTCGACATCGAAAGTACCGCCCGCGAGCAGAAAAAAGGCAACATCTACCGTGCCCGCGTCACCCGAGTCGAACCCAGCCTAGAAGCCGCTTTTGTCGAGTTCGGTAGCGAACGCCAAGGCTTCTTGCCGCTTAAAGAAATCTCGAGCGAGTACTACAGCAAGCCCGTCGATCAAATCCAAGGGCGTCCGCGCATCGAAGAGCTGGTCAAAGAAGGCACAGAGCTGCTGGTCCAGGTCGAAAAAGAAGAGCGCGGCACCAAAGGCGCAGCGCTGACGACCTACCTAAGCTTGGCCGGCCGTTACATGGTCCTGATGCCGAACAACCCGCGTGCCGGCGGCATTTCGCGCCGTATTGAAGGCGACGACCGCGGCCAGCTCAAAGAAGCACTCAGCGCCATGGTCATCCCGAAAGGCATGGGCGTGATTATCCGCACCGCAGGCGTTGGCCGCACCAGCGAAGAATTGCAGTGGGACCTGGATTACCTGTGCCAGGCCTTCGAAACCATCAAACAAGCCACCCTGACAAAACGCGCGCCCTGCCTGATTTACCAGGAAGGTGACATTATCACCCGCGCCATCCGCGATTACTTAAAGGCTGACATCAACGAAGTTTTGATCGACAACCCTGAGGTATTCGACCGCGCCAAGGCATTTGTCGCCTCGGTCATGCCAAGCTTTGCCAGCAAGATCCGCCAGTACAGCGACGACATCCCGCTGTTCAACCGCTACCAGATCGAATCACAGATCGAATCAGCGTTTGAACGCGAGGTGAAGCTGCCCTCCGGCGGCTCCCTGGTGATCGACCCGACCGAAGCCTTGGTCAGTATCGACATCAACTCGGCCCGCGCTACCAAGGGCAGTGACATCGAAGCCACCGCGCTGAATACGAACCTTGAAGCCGCCGAGGAAATCGCCCGCCAGCTGCGCCTGCGTGACATGGGTGGCCTGGTGGTCATCGACTTTATCGACATGAGCCCGGCGAAAAACCGCCGCGCCGTCGAAGAGCGTATGCGCGACTCGCTGCGCCACGACCGCGCCCGCGTCCAGGTTGGCTCGATCTCACGCTTTGGCCTGATGGAAATGAGCCGCCAGCGCCTGCGGCCGTCGCTGGGTGAAACCGCCGGCCACGTGTGCCCGCGCTGTGTTGGTACCGGATATATCCGTGACCTTCGCTCACTGGCGTTGGCATTGCTGCGCTTGATCGAAGAAGAAGGCGGCAAGGACAAAACCGGCGAAGTTCGTGCCCACGTGCCGGTCGACATTGCCACCTTCCTGCTTAACGAAAAGCGGTCACAAATTCGCTCCATCGAAAAGCGGAATCGGACCCGCGTCGTCATCGTGCCCAACCCGAACATGCAAACCCCGCAGTTCGAAGTGAAGCGCCTGCGCGAAAACGAAGTCGACATGGACGGTTTCGATTACGAGGCGGACGTACCGGAGATGGAAGCGCCGTCCTACGAGCCGGTCAGCAAGCCTGCAGCGCGCGAACAAGCGGCCATTACGTCACTGGCGCCGCCGCCACCGCCGCCGCCCGCGGCTGAACCTGCGCCCGCGGCTCCCAAAGCCGAGCGCAAGACCCAGCAAGAGCGCCGCAAAAACGCGCAACCCAAAGGCCCCAGCAAAGGCAAGTCGGCCGACGCCGCGGCAGCTGCTCCCGCCGCAAGCACCCCGGGTTTGTTCAGCCGATTCATTACCGGCCTGACCAACCTGCTAGCTGACGACGAACCCAAGGTCGAGCCGGCGAAAACTGAGGCTGAACCGGAAAAAACCGAGGCTAAAGCGCCCCGCAGCCAGGACGAGGGCCGCAGCAGCAACAATCGCCGCCGCCGTGGACCGCGCCGCGACAACAGCAACGAATCCAAAGGCCAGGAAATTGTTGAAGCCGGTGGCGCCGTTGATGTTAACCCGACAACGAGCACACCGACTGAAGGTGAAGGCGACGAAGGACAAACCCGTCGCCGTCGCCGTCGCCGTCGTCGTCGCAGTGGTGAGACCAGTGCCGACGCCAACGCACAAGCAACCGCTAGCACCAACGATGAATCGACATCAGCGGAGAACACGGACACCCGTGAGGACGCCGCTGAGGACGCGCCTAAGGCCGCTCCGGCACCGAAGCGCTCGCGCAGCCGCGGCCGTGCCGAACCCATGGTTCAAGAAGGCCTAGCACCCCGTCCTAGCCGCAAGACACACGAGCAGCGTAAAGCGGAGGCTGTCGCCAGCGATGAAGCCCCCGTTGCAACGTCAGTGGACGCCGTGTCAGCAGATGCTACACCGGTTGCTGACGCGGTCGTCGAGACGCCGGCTGAGATTGGTAACGAAGCCATAGCCGCCCCCGTGGCGGCCGAAGCCCCCGCGGACATTGGCAACGAAGCGGTCGTTGAAGCCGACGCTGAGAACGCGGGTACCGACGCTGCAACCGACACGGGTGCCGACGCAGGTACCGAGGAAGCGCAGGCCGCTGAAAAGCCCAAGCGTCGCCGTCGCCGTCGCCGCACCAAAGCGGAAATGGAAGCGGCACGCGCTGCTGAGTCCGCTGAAAAGGGTGAGACGGCCGACAGTGAAACGCCTGAAACACCCGCCGCCGAGGAACTGGCCCAGGTGCCAGCTTACGACGCAGTCGCGCCTGCGGCTGTCGAAGTGCCTGCGGCTGTAGAGACGACGGATACCGTTGAACCTGTCGCTGAAGCGAGCACGGCAGCACAGGAAACAACCACTGAAGCCACAGTTGGAGCTGTGGTTGCCGACGTCGCTGAAGTTGCCGAAGCTGCCGAAGTAGCCGAAGTTG
>CAKZQE010000296.1 GCA_937139465.1 uncultured Gammaproteobacteria bacterium | reverse complement strand
CATTCTTTAACCGCATCACCGGCCTTGGCTTTACCAATCAGGTCTTTGGTCACACCGGCCAGCAGTGTCACTTTGCCTTCGGTTTCTGCTGCCAGCATGATCAGCGCAGAACCCAGCTTGTTTTTCAGCTGGTCCGCGGTCTCACGCA
Organism: uncultured Gammaproteobacteria bacterium; assembly: GCA_937139465.1. GTDB lineage: Bacteria > Pseudomonadota > Gammaproteobacteria > Pseudomonadales > Litorivicinaceae > Litorivicinus. The sequence goes on along the minus strand of CAKZQE010000296.1, from coordinate 4,722 downwards.
GGGTTTTGGGGTCCATATCATCAATGCGTGCGGCCAGCACCCGAATGCCGTTGACCTCAACCGCGCCAGCGGTCAAATCCCCACCCGCACCGGACGCCAGTTTACGCTTCAACTGGCTGACTTCTTTTTCCAGTTCCTTCACCCGGTCGACCGCTTTCTGGACGCGCTGTGCGGCATCGTCGACTGAGCCTTTTACCAGCCCGGCTACCCGTTGCAACTGATCGCTCTGACCGCGGACGAAGGCCTCGGCGTTGGCGCCAGTGACGCCCTCGATTCGGCGGACGCCTGCGCTGATCCCGCCCTCGGACACAATCTTAAACAGACCGATATCACCGGTGCGATCAACGTGGGTGCCACCGCACAGCTCGACGCTGAATTCGCCCATCGACAGCACGCGAACGCTGTCGCCATATTTTTCGCCGAACAGCGCCATGGCGCCCTTCTCGACCGCGGTATCCATGTCCGTGATGAGCGTCTCAACCGCGTGGTTGGCGCGGATGTGGGCATTCACCATGGTCTCAATGGTCACCAACTGCTCCGGCGTCACCGCTTCGGGGTGGCTGAAGTCAAAACGCAGGCGCTCTGGGTCATTCAACGAGCCCTTTTGCTCGACGTGCGTGCCCAGCTCGCGGCGCAGTGCTTCGTGCAGCAGGTGCGTCGCCGAGTGGTTCAATGCGGTTGCATTGCGGCGCTCACCCAAGACCTGAGCCTTGACCGTCATGCCGGTGCTAACCGTGCCGGCTTCAACCGTGCCCAGGTGCAGGAAGTGCCGGCCGTTTTTCTTACAATCCGTTACCCGAATCACCAGCCCATCGTCCGATGTCAGGGTACCGAAGTCGCCGACCTGACCGCCGCTCTCGGCATAGAACGGAGTCTGGTTCAGCACCACACCCACGCTTGCGCCAACCGTGGCTGAATCCACCAGGGCCTGGTCGACTGCGACGCCCAGTACCTGAGCCTTGGCGTCCAGCATGCTGTAACCCAAAAACTCGGTCTCGCCGCCCAGATCCAGCACCACGTCGGAACCGAAACCACCTTTGGCACGGGACTGTTCGCGCTGGCGTTGCATGCACAGCTCAAAGCCATCCATATCCAGCTCCAATCCACGCTCGCGGGCGATGTCGCCGGTCAAATCAACCGGGAAGCCGTGGGTGTCGTACAGGCGGAAGATCACGTCGCCCGGCAGGGTCTGGCTGTCGAGCGCTTCAATGGCATCGTCCAGCACCTTCATGCCCGCATCCAGGGTCCGGATGAACTGCTCTTCCTCGGCTTTAAGAATGCGCGTGACGTTGGCCTGTTTTGCCACCAACTCGGGGTAGGCCTCGCCCATTTGATGGACCAGTTCGGCGACCATCTTGTGGAAAAACGTGCCCTGGGCGCCCAGCTGGTTGCCGTGGCGCACCGCGCGGCGAATGATCCGGCGCAAGACGTAGCCGCGGCCTTCGTTGCTGGGCAACACGCCGTCAACGATCATGAAGGCGCACGAACGGATGTGGTCCGCCAGCACTTGCAAGCTGTGGCTTTCCTCGACGTCCGTACCGGTCACGTCACGGGCCGATTTCAGCAGACCCTGGAACAAATCAATCTGGTAGTTCGAGTGCACGCCCTGCATAACCGCGGCGATGCGCTCTAGGCCCATGCCGGTGTCGATACTCGGGTTCGGCAGCGGTGCGCGCGATCCGTCGGCACGCTGTTCGAACTGCATAAAGACCAGGTTCCAGATTTCGATGTAACGATCCAGGTCATCATTGTCTGAACCCGGCGGGCCACCGGGTACGTCCGGGCCGTGGTCATAAAAGATTTCCGAGCACGGGCCACAGGGCCCCGTATCGCCCATCATCCAAAAGTTGTCTTTGTCACCGAGGCGGCTGAACCGTTCGGCGCTGACGCCCATTTCCTTGAGCCAGATGTCCTCGGCTTCCTGGTCTTCGTGATGCACCGTGACCCACAACTTTTCAGCCGGCAGGCCCAGACGAACGGTCAGGAATTCCCAGGCGAACTTGATGGCTTCGCGCTTGAAATAGTCCCCAAAGCTAAAGTTACCCAGCATTTCAAAAAAGGTGTGGTGACGCGCGGTGTAGCCGACGTTTTCCAAATCATTGTGCTTTCCGCCAGCGCGCACGCACCGCTGCGACGTGGTCGCGCGGTTGTAGCTGCGGGTTTCCTGGCCGGTGAAGGTGTCCTTGAACTGGACCATGCCGGCGTTCGTGAACAACAAAGTCGGGTCGTTGCCCGGCACCAGAGGACTGGACTTCACCACCTCGTGGCCGTGCTCACGGAAATACTCTAGGAAGGCGCTGCGGATTTCGGCGCTGGTCATGGAAAACCTCGTTGGATGATTTTGTGCCGCGCGATACTACCAGCGACCGCGGGGGCTTGCATCCCAGCCGTTATGGGAGACACAGCTTGCATTGACCGCCAGCGCACAGGAACATAAGGCTTTCGTTATACCAAGGCGCCCTATGTATCCCGACCTGCTTGAATTCGTTGACGCCTTGAAGGCCATCGCTGAACCGACCCGGCTACGACTGACGCGGCTACTGGCCGAGGGCGAGCTCACGGTCAGCGAGCTGGTGCGCATACTGGGTCAAAGTCAGCCACGGGTGTCCCGGCACTTAAAACTGTTGTGCGACGCCGGCGTGCTGGAGCGTTTTCGCGAGCAGCACCATGTCTACTACCGGGTGCCCCTGGATGGACGCGGTCAGCGCCTGGCCAGCGCCCTGCGCCCCTTCATGCCGTCCGATGACAACGAGCTCAACAGCGATGACCAGCGTCTGGCCGAGGTCCGCCAAGCCCGGGCCAAGCTGTCGCAGGACTACATCGAAGAGGACGCACCGGAATGGCGTCACCTGCATGACCTTCACGGCGACGAACAGGCCTTTGCCGAGGCCGTGGTGGATGACATGACCAGCGAGCCCATCGGTGAATTGCTGGATGTGGCCACCGGCACCGGTCGCATGCTGTCGATTTTGGGGCCGCACTGCACCCGCGGCACCGGCATCGATTTGTCGCGCAAAATGGTCAATGTGGCGCGCGCCAAGCTATCCGAGCTGGGCCTGTCGCACTGCACGATTCGCCAGGACGACATGTATCAAATGCGATTTGCCGACAACAGCTTTGACACCGTCACCATCGATCAGGTGCTTTACCTGGCCGATCAACCCGAGGCCGTGGTTGCCGAGGCGGCGCGTGTGCTGGCCCCGGGGGGGCGGCTGATGATCGTGGCCTTCACCGACGGCACCGAACACCCCGGCGTCAAACTGGGCATTGAACCGGCCAGCATTGCGGCCTGGTGCCGGGCTGCGGAGCTAACGCCGGATCATGATCGTGAACTGCCCGGCCAAAACGCCGACATCACCTTGCTGGTGGCCCGAAAATAGGGCTACAGCGGCAGCGCTAACCCGCGCTGAATCAATTCTCGGGCACCCATCCAGTGCATCGCTTGGGCACCGCGCTCAAAGGCGTAATCCAGGTACTCCGGTGGGAAGCCACCGTCGACAATCACCGCGTCCGCAAGGCGTCCGACCCGGGCCAGCTGAACCGGGTCCGCCTGGGCACTGTCCAGTGCGCTGATGCGGTGAACGCCGATCCGAGCCTGCGGCGCAACCGCCCGTTCATCGGCGGCAAAAAACGCCAGCGTGCAGGCCGACGCGCAGATCCGGTCGACCTCGACACGAAGCCCGATTCCTTTGACCAGATCCGCCAGCTCCAACCCCGGGCCAACGATGCCACCGGGTGAGTCAATCGATAAATAGTCATCACCCGGGCGCAGGGTGCGTTTCAGTTGCGCCACACCACCCGGGGTAATGGGGCCGGCGTACCGAACGCCCTGATCGGCGCGCGACACCACCCAGGTTTCAAAACCGGCTAGCTCCTTGAAGCGTAGGGACGGCCAGGCACCGGGCACATTGAAGGTCACGAAGTACAGCCCGCTGGAGCACAACAGCGCCAGCGTGCCCAGCCAGAACGAGGCACTGGCCGCCCCGGTGACGCGCCGGTTGGCCAAAGCCGACAGCGTGCAGCCGCCGGCCCAAAGCCACAGCACCACACCCAAGGCTGCCGCGGCATCGGTCCATGCAGTTGGCTCCAGATTGCGCGCCTCGTAAGGCAGCATCACCCAGTAACCAAAGGCAATCGTCCAGGCCCAGGCCAGCCACTGGGACAGGGCTAGCACCGGCGGCCTAACCCGCGCCGGAACCAGCGCATTCGAATGCATATAAAGATATCTTTATATCTGTACAAAATCTCGCTACCCTTCCGATCCACATTGCGACTGACAACGGAACACCTGACATGACCCTAACGGACCTGATGCGCCAACGCCTTGTCTTCCTAGATGGCGCCATGGGCACCATGATCCAAGCTTACCAATTCAGTGAAGCGGATTATCGCGGCGAACGATTCGCCGACTGGCAGAGCGACCTTAAAGGCAACAACGACCTGCTGACACTGACCCAGCCCAACGCCATCCGCGATATCCATCTGGCGTACTTGCGCGCCGGCGCCGACATCATTGAAACCAACACCTTTAACGCCAACGACCCGTCCATGGCGGACTACCACATGGAATCCTTGGTGGTTGAGTTGAACCGTGAGGGCGCGCGCCTAGCCCGCGAAGCCGCCGACACCGTCAGCGCTGAACAGGGCCGCCCCTGCTATGTCGCCGGCGTGCTTGGGCCGACCAACAAAACCGCCTCCATTAGCCCCGACGTCAACGACCCC
>CAKZQE010000295.1 GCA_937139465.1 uncultured Gammaproteobacteria bacterium | reverse complement strand
AGCGTCAGCCCGAAGGGCGGCGAAGCGTGATGCGTAGCCGCAGTCCCTTCCGGGGCTTAGCTTTCTTTCAGCGTTCTGTGCTCATCCAGAGCCACCACGCTTTCCGGACACGCCCGGCACCCCTAGACTTCACCCCAGACTACCCAACACAAGGTTCATCATGTCGATAACGGAATGGTTTGCACTGGCCAGCGTGTGTTTTCTTGGCGCGGCGTCGCCCGGTCCATCACTGTTTGTCATTCTCCGGGCGTCCGTGCATGGCGGCCGTGGCCTGGGCATCGTCACAGGCATCGCACATGCGCTCGCGGTTGGTATCTATGCCACAGGGGCTGTCGTCGTGCTCAGTGGTGTTTTAGCGATCGCCCCGGCGGCATTGGTGGCGGTTCAGGTGCTTGGGGTTGCTTGGTTGCTAAAACTGGCATGGGGGCTGTGGCGCGCCCAGGCGGGCGCGATGGATATGTCAAACACAGCCAGCATTCGCGACGGCTTTTTGATCGCGTTCCTGAACCCAAAGATGTTGGCGTTCTTTTTGGCACTGTTTAGCCCGTTCGTCACCGAAGGCGGTAGCCTTCAGCGCCACCTTATTTTGGTCGCGACGCCCGCGGTGATTGACGGCGTTTGGTACAGCTTTGCCGCGGTGGTGTTGTCCGCCGCATCCCTGCGTGGCGCTTTGTTGGCCCGCGCGGTCATGCTCAACCGCTTGATGGCCCTGGTGCTCGGGGTTATCGCGCTGATGATTAGCTATCAGCTGGTGCGCGCGGGCTAGGCGCCGCACTCGCTTGGCCTTTCAAAGCGACCTTGCGGGCGCACAGGGCAGAGACCACGCCCAGTGCCGCAATGGGGATCGGAATCCACAGTAACGCTCCGGCGCCCACTAGCCAGCCAATAACAGTAGGGCCGGATGCGCCGCCCGCTGCGGCGCAGGTCAACACAGCCCCCGCAATCTTGGGCTTGGTGTTGAGTGCTGCGTTGCTAATGGCCTGATACATCAGGCTTGGGAAGATAACGCTTGCGCTGATGCCAGCACCCCACAGCGCGATCAAGCCCAGCCAAAGGGTGGTGTGGCCCGCCAGCAGCAGGGCGGCCGTTGCAGCCAAGCACCAGGGCATCAGCTTCAGCCAAAACACCGATGAAATCGGTAGCCCGGCGAAGGTTAGCCGCGCGACGGTCAGCACGATCCAGAACACCGACGTGGCGGTGCCTGCGAGGGCCACACTCATGCCCCAGCCCTGAGTCATTAGGGTGTACGCCCAATTGCCGATTGAAGCCTCAACGGCGACATAGGTGCCGCCGGCTAGGACCGCGATCCAATCGCTACGTTTTAATGCGCCGAGCTGCTGGCCACGGTCCGTGTCGACGACGCGAGCGAGAGAAAAGTACCCAATGAGGGCGAATGATGCCGGAATCACGCACCAAGCAAGGTTCCACTGCCACGCGATATCGGCGTTCACCAGCAGCGTCATGGTGAACGCGGCCCCTGCAGCGCCGGCGCCCCACATGCCGTGAATCACCATGACGAGGCGATTGCTGATGGTGCGCGCGGCGTAGGTGTTGAGGAAAGCATGGACCGCGCCGTTGCCCAGACCGCGAATGGCGGCTGCGGTTAACAACCAGCCCCAGGTGGGCGCAATGGCGAGCAATAGCGCGCCTGCGATCGCGATCACGGTCGACCCTTTGAGGCCATGGCGAATGCCCCAGCGTTTGAGCACCCAGGATGACAGCAGGCTACCGGCCATTGAGGCGGACAGGTAGGTGGCCAGCAGGTATCCAAGGTCGCCAATTCCGCGACCCATGACGCCGCTAAGGGTAGGCCATAGAACACCGAGCATTCCGTCGAACGCGCCGAGTGAGAGAAACATAGCGCCCAAAATGACTGCGATTTTTTGCGGTGAAAGCATGAGATGGCCTGCGTCGAAGAAGCGCGGATGCTAACCCACGCAAGGTCACTGTGCGATGCCCAATGCACAGGAGAGGTTTGCGCCCTGTGTGGCAAAATTTGTGGGATGGCACTCGTCATTGAGCGACCGATATCGTGGATACCGTGGGGCGCTTTTTGCTACCGTATGGGGAAGTGTTCCGTAGGTTGAAGCTATGTTTCCCCAGTCGTTCGCCCGTTATCTCAATGCCGTCATTCTGTCCGGCCTAATGTCCTTTTTGGTGTCCGGGTTTGCGACGGCGAAAGCGTTGGGCGGCTTGCCGCCTGGCATATTTTCAGCATGGATGGGCGCCTGGCTGGTGGCCTGGCCGATTGCCTCCGCGGTGGCGATTGCCGCTGGCCCGGCCGTTCAACGTTTAGTGGCCCGCCTGACGGCCTAGCTGCCCCCGACGAGTTGTCCCAAAGTTCAGCGTCAGGTCCCAGACGCAGGCGTAGTCTGAATCCGAAGTCGCACGAATGACGGAGGACAACGCCATGATTGACGTTAAACGCAATGGCAAGCGTGTGGAGCTGGTTGTGAATGGGTCGATTGACCTTGAAGCCATGAGGGATTTCATACCACGCGCATTGATCGCCACTGAAGGGTTGAAACACGGTTCGATGTTGATGCACCTGCGCGATGGCGCTTGGCCAACACTGGCCGCGGTTGGCCTGGAACTGATCGAGTTACCTAAAATGATCCGGCTCATTCGTCGTTTTGACAGAATTGCCGTCGTCACCGACCGGCACTGGGTCGGCGAGCTGGCGGAGTTTGAGGGGCTGCTGATTCCAGGCCTTAAAATTGAAGCCTTTGACAATGCTGAGGTCGCTGAGGCGTCGGCGTGGCTCCAGGACCACGAGCCCGCCTAGTCAAATTGGCTGGTCATGCGCACCGTAGCGCGATACAAATAGAGCCTGTTGTCTGGTTTTAAGGTGATGCGAATGCGTGTGTTGGCCCTAATGGCGTTAGCCCTTGTGTTATCCGGTTGTGCGATTCAAACGCCGGTCATTGACGATTTGGATCGTCGCCTGGATGACGCACTCGGTGAGCCCGTCGCTGGATTCGTGTCCCAGCTGGGTGATCCGGCGGTTATTGAAGCGGACGGGGCGCTAACTCGTTACGGGTGGCGGCATGCGGATTTGGTTCGCCCTTGTGAGGTCGAACTGTGGAGCGATAGCGACGGGATCGTGCGTCAGGTCTCCTGGTCTGGATACGATCGCTCATGCCGTCCGATTGTAGAGCAACTAAGTCAGTGAAGCGGTCGCGTGCGAAAAATAACCTAAGCTTAGGCCAATGAAGATATCAAGTTGGGTGTTTGCCTTTTGCGCGGTTCCAGCCCACGCATTAGAGGCGGTGATTCTGTCTACCGAAAGCCGCGATACCAATATCGCCAAGGCCGAAGGCATGCGTGACGCCACGGGTGCTGACCGGGTGTTGATGCTGGATCTGCCGTCGATCTATAGCTTTGTGTCGACCCCGGCAGAGGGCGATGTCCCGCGTCTTGTGCGCCTGCCACCGAATTTGGGCGCGATCGCCAAGGAAAGCGGTTGGCGCATGACCCATCAATTGGAGCAAGAAACCGAGGTTGCGGTTTGGGTGCGGGCGGATCAAACCGAACCCTTGTCAACAATCGTCAGTACATCGAAGTACACCTATTCATACGACGTTGCCAACCTGTTGTCTGGTCCAGGGATTGCGCGTGTGGAAACGGACTCCCTCGGGGCCTGCATGCGCGAAGTGTTTTTGCGAGAAAACGCGGGCTGCTCGACGGCAAACCGGTTCGCCCGTCGCTACGCCGACAGCTTCGATGTAGAGCTAAAGCAATACAGTGAGTCCATATCACTGGGCCCGGTGGGCTTGTACCTCAGCCGTGCCGTGGACGCCGCTACCGAGGCTAGGTTGCGCGGCACGGTGATTGAGTACCCCGGTGCCAGTCGCTTGGTGCCCCTCAGTACCGATTAGACGCCGAGCTGGGTGTTGTGCTTGGTTGAGTGTCGCCGTGGTTTCCCGTCGCTAGCCTACTGTGAACTAACACCCGGATTTGCTGCGTTGCGTTGGACTAGCGTCAATGGCGACAGCGCAGGAGGGGTTTCAATGATGCAATCCAGCATGCAGCGACAGTGTCTTGAAGACGCGATTCTTTATTTCGAAGCGATCTGGCACCGACCGATCACGCCCATGGAAATCGAACAACTGGAAGCCCTGGTTCAGGTGCGAACGGAAAGCGCCTGCGACGGCGAGATTCGGCGTATTGCCGCGGGTTGTGCCGCCGACCTTGACTACCTGGCGGACGAGGGCGAGCAATTTTTTGTCAGCGCGGCGTTGGATGATGACCGTTTTAATACGCTGATGGAGCTCCACTAGGCGCTGGGTCGCCTTGGGAGTGCGACGTCCGGCGACAGTGGTCTCGAATGACGCTGCCGTCAGTTCAGTGCGTGTACAGTTACGAATAGCGGCGTTGTGGTTAGTTGTCGCCTCGGAAATTTGGCAGTGGGTTTGCGGCGCTAACCAAAAGTTTTACGAAAGTTCAGAAAAGGGCTTGCTAAGGTGCCAGATCCTCTTTAATATCCGCGCCCACAACGACGCGCTCGTAGCTCAGCTGGATAGAGTACCTGGCTACGAACCAGGCGGTCGGAGGTTCGAATCCTCCCGAGCGCGCCATACAAACAAAACGGCCCGGAGCGAAAGCGACGGGCCTTTTTGTTTGTATGGCATTCTGAGGTGACGAACCTCCGCAGGAGGTTCGACGCAGGCCGATGACGATGCAACGCATCGGTTGAGGTCAAGGACTGGCGAAGCCACCCGCAGGGCGAAAACGCCTGAAAAGCGTTTTCGGTCTATCCTCCCGGCTGCTCTCTGGCATCCATGTTCTCCGCAGCACACTTACGTCCTGTAAGCGAGCGCGCCATACAAACAAAAAAGCTGGGCTTTGGTCGGGGTTTTGTGTGCGGGTCGATTTTGTGGAGATGAGAACCGACAGCAGGTTCGACGCAGGCCGATGACGATGCAACGCATCGGTTGAGGTCAAGGACTGGCGAAGCCACCCGTAGGGCGAAAACGCCTTAACTGTGGTGGTTCAATAAATCCGCACAAGCTATAAATTAAGCACTGACAGAGTCGAAAGGATCACGACTACCGTCTTTAAAGACGCCCCAGAATAGACCGTACAGCGTTTAGTCGGTGGCGGCTCAGACATATAAATACAAACATTGACAATCTTTGTATTCGATCCTGGCTTGACGTGTATAAATGTCTACCCTTGGAGGCGACAATGCATATTTCCCTGACTGCCGAGCTCGAGTCTCGAGTTAAGGCCAAAGTTGAAAGCGGCCTATACAACAATGCCAGCGAAGTGATCCGCGAAGCACTGCGTTTTATGGACACACACGAAGATTGGATCCACGAAGTGAAATTGGCACGCCTGCGCGAACAACTGAAAGTGGGCACTGATCAGCTAGATAGAGGCGAGGGTATTGCCATCGAATCAAAATCTGCCTTGTCATCGCTGTTCGACGGCGTTAAAGATTAAGCTTCATGCCTGCACGTCAACTTGTGATGGCTCCGGTGGCCAAAGTCGACCTGAAAGACATCTAAGCAGTATGGGCTTCGGCAATGGGGGCAAGCCCGATCCGACCGTTACTTAGAAAATCTAAAAGACCACTTTTGGTCCCTTACTGAACAACCATTGGTCGGCGTTGAGCGCCCCGAACTCCAACCTGGCGCCAGAAGCCTGCCCGTCGATAGCCATGCCCTGTTTTACATAGTCAGTAACGATAGGGTGGAACTTATCCGTGTACTGCATGGCCGCCAAGACCCGCAGCGCCAAGTAAATTAGCTTACGAGGTGCAAGTTGCATGAGCAGTTTTCTCTGTAGAGCTGGATGAAAGTTGGGTCTCGGGTCACCACGAACCCAAGCCCAGTTCGTTTAAACTCCCCGACTTTCAAAACAGCCGAGACCGATCATGACCACCCATTTGCTGACACAAATCACCACCGACCCGACGAGCCTCGTGTTTGCTGACGTTATTGCGAGCATTGACCAAGCCTATCGTTTTACCCCGGCCGCATTCTCAAATGGCAATGTCGACAACACCGACCAACAAAACCAAGGCTCGGCCAAGGTGCTGGCATTCGCGCGCTTGCATGGCCTTAGCGAGTCGCAAACGCTGGCCTGCTGGGCCGAGCACTATCGTGCTGTGGTGGAAAATCCAGAAGGGTCAGATCACCAGAATATTCGCG
>CAKZQE010000294.1 GCA_937139465.1 uncultured Gammaproteobacteria bacterium | reverse complement strand
CGTCAACTCAGTGAGCTTGTCGGGCAACTCAACCACCTTGAACTTAAATAGCGTAGGCCCCGTCGCACTTGCCGACGTCCGCGCCATTACGGAATCCACCCAGGAGAACAACGATGTCAATTAACACGGCACTTACCGGCCTTCGCGCCGCTCAAAGTCAGTTGGACGTGATTTCCAACAACATCGCCAACGCATCGACCACCGGCTTTAAAAAGTCGCGTGCAGAGTTCGCGGACGTTTACGCCAGTGGCGTCGGCTTCTCGGGTGCGACCAGCGCCGGTAACGGTGTGACCTTGGCGGCCATCACCCAACAATTTGACCAGGGTAACCTGAACTACACCAACAACAGCTTGGACTTGGCCATGTCAGGCGAGGGCATGTTTATCCAGCGTGACGGCGACGTTACGACCTACACACGCTCCGGCGCCATGCAGCTGGACGATGATGGCTTCATCATCAGTAACCAGGGCGCGAACTTGATGGGTTACCTGGCGGACACTGACGGTAACGTCCAGGCCGAATTGAACCCGATCCGCATCGACAGCGCACAGCAAGCGCCCCAGGCGACCACGGACGTGCAGACCCAGCTGAACCTGGATTCGGAATCAGGTGTCATTACGGCGGCATTCGATCCGACCAACGAGCAGACGTTTAATTACCTCACCACGGTAGCGGTCTACGACTCGTTGGGGCGTGACTACACCATGCAGCAGTACTACGTGAAGGATGCCGACAACAGCTGGCGCATGTACCCCCGGGTCGACGGCACGGACGTCATGGGTGGCGCAACGCCCTATGTAGAAGTCGATTTCTCGGCTGACGGTCAAATCAGCAATGTCGCCACGGCCGGTACCGGCGCGGTAGACGTCGCCGGCAAAAACGCAGTGACCTTAACCATTCCGACGTCAATCACTGGGGCAGCCAGCACTCTGTCGTACGAGTTTAACCTCACGACGACAACCCAGTACGGTACTGACTTTTCGGTCTCCGAAGTGTCCCAGGACGGCTACACCGCAGGGCGATTGGCGAGCTTGGACGTTAACGACAACGGCGACATCTTGGCGCGTTATTCCAATGGTCGTTCCGCATTGATGGC
>CAKZQE010000293.1 GCA_937139465.1 uncultured Gammaproteobacteria bacterium | reverse complement strand
AAGCGAACCAACAAGTGCCCACACGTCTTGTTTGATCGAATTTTCAAGGATCTGCGTTCGGAGGGCTTCTCCGTAACCTTAGCCATGCTGGGCTTTCAGCGCTTAGGTCGGTGACCGTTTGCGTTGTTTCCTGCTTGGCTGGGCGGCGAATACTATAGACTTTTTGTTACCGGTCAACAGTTTTCTAAAACTGTTTTATCGAGACTCTGGCGAAGCGCTTTTTACCGCACTGATACACCCGAGTTTCACCGGCTACGCACGCGGCTTTGGGGTCAGACTCGACCTCACCATCGATACGGGCAGCACCCTGGGTGATGCGGTTGCGCGCCTCTGATGAGGACGCCGCCAAGCCCGCTTCCCGCAACACCACCATCAGCGGCATCGCGTCCTGATCAGTTTCAAGTTCAATCTCGGGCATCTCGTCCGGGATGTCACCGGCCTTGAACTTGTTACCCGCCGCACGCGAGGCCCGATCGGCGGCATCCGCGTCGTGGAAGCGCGTGATGAGTTCACGCGCCAGCTCCATTTTGGCGGCCTGAGGGTTGCCGGCATCTTTAAGCGCCTGTATTTCTTCTAGGGGCTTGAACGACAGCAGCTCATAGTAGCGCCACATCAGATCGTCACTGATGCCCATCAGCTTGCCGTACATGTCGCCCGGCGTATCCATCAGGCCTATATAGTTGTTAAGGCTCTTAGACATTTTCTTAACGCCATCGAGCCCTTCCAGCAGCGGCATCGTAACGATGCACTGGGGCTCCTGCCCGGCGTCTTTCTGAAGCTCCCGACCCATCAACAGGTTGAACTTCTGATCGGTGCCGCCAAGCTCGACATCGGCACGCATGGCCACCGAGTCATACCCCTGCATCAATGGGTAGGCGAATTCGTGAAGGCTGATGGGACGACCTTCTTTATAGCGCTTACTAAAATCGTCACGCTCCAGCATCCGCGCCACGGTCTGCTGGGCCAGCAGGCGAATCATGTCCGCGCTGGTGAGCTTGTTGGCCCACTCAGAGTTGTAACAGACTTCCGTTTTTTCAGGATCCAAGATTTTGAATACCTGCTCAGCATAGGTGCGAGCGTTGTCTTGGATTTGCTCAGGCGTTAACGGCTTGCGCGTCTCGTTCTTGCCGGTGGGATCGCCGATTAACGACGTGAAATCGCCAATCAAGAACAATACGCGATGGCCCAGGTCCTGGAACTGACGCAACTTATTAATCAAGACCGTGTGGCCAAGGTGCAGATCCGCAGCCGTTGGGTCGAAGCCCGCCTTGATCCGAAGGGGCGTGCCACGCTCTAGCTTTTTAATCAGTTCGTCTTTAACCAAGACTTCTTCGGCGCCTCGGTATATGACCGCGAGCTGCGACTGGGTATCCTGCATTTGGGTTCCTGTGATGCGGTTCCGGCAATAGGGGACGCAACCTATCAAGCCCTGCTAAGATTTCAAGAGGCACGATACCCATAGCTACTTTATACTGACGCCCAAATTAATTTGAGCCGGAGCCTCGTTTGATCCGATACTTCCCACGCAAACACCTAACCGCACTGACGTTACTGTGCGCCACGGTGACTGCTCTTGCCCTGGTGCCGAGCCGCGAGTCCGGCGTTGATACCGCTGAAGTGTCCGCCGATCGAGTGGTCATTGAGCTGCCGCCCATCACCGCTGACAAGGTTGCATCCGCACCGCGCATTAAGCCTCTGGCCAGCGAGGCGATCGTAACGCCGACACTGCCGGTCGAAGACGCGGTCAGCACTGCAATCAAGAATTTGCCCGACCTACCCAGCATTCAGCCGGACGTCGCATCGCTCGAAATAGCGAGCGTTCAGAAAACCAAAAGTCCCGAACCCGTCGATCCATGGCAGACCCTGACGGTTAAGTCCGGCGATTCCATGTCCGCCCTGTTCCAGCGTGCCGGACTGTCGAGTAAAGAGCTCTACCGGATTACCAGCGCGGACAAAAAACGCCGTCTTTACAAGATCATGCCCGGCCAGCGAATTCGCGTGCTCGCGTCGGATGGCCGCGTTGAAAAGCTTGAATACCTACAAACCGAGCTGAAAACTTACGTCTTCGATGCCACCGGCGATTCCGTCACCGTTGATCTAATCGAGAAAAAACCCGAGATACGGCTGGCCCATGCGACCGGCACCATCAAGGGCAGCCTCTTTTACGCCGGCAAAGACGCGGGCCTAAGCGAACGCCAGACCATGAACCTGGCCAACATTTTTGGCCACGTCATCAACTTTGTGTATGACCTGCGCGCCGGGGATCACTTCCACGTCGTCTACGAGGAGCAATTCCTCGAGGGAAAAAAAATCGGCGAAGGACGTATCGTTGCCGCGGAATTTACCAACTCGGGCGAGCGCTTCTCAGCCTACCGATACGAAGACAGCGAAGGCTACTTCGGCTACTACGACGAGGACGGTACCAGCATGCGTAAGGCGTTTTTGCTGGCTCCGCTGAACTACTCGCGCATCAGCTCGAACTTTAAGCTGGCTCGTAAGCACCCTGTGTTAGGCAAAGTTCGCGCACACAAGGGCACCGACTACGCAGCGCCAACCGGCACCCCGATCTATGCGTCCGGTGACGGGCGGGTGAGCTTTTCCGGCACCAAGGGCGGCTACGGAAAGACCGTTATTATCAAGCACGCCGGCGGCGTTGAAACTCGCTACGCCCACATGTCGCGCATCGCCGCGGGCTCTGGCAAGCGCGTTCGCCAGGGTCAAGTCATCGGCTACGTGGGCGCAACGGGCTTGGCGACCGGGCCGCACCTGCATTACGAGTTCATCTTGAACGGCGCCCATCGCAACCCTCGAACGGTGCTGGCGAAGCTGCCTAAGGCGAAATCGCTGCCCAAGTCCGAGCTAGCCCGGTTCAAAAGCACCATCGCCACCAAGGTCGCGCTGATCGAAGGCTTGCGTCAAACCCAGGTCGCACGATTGGAATCCAGCAACTGAACGCATTGCCTGTCATCGGGTTAATGACCGGCACCAGCTTGGACGGTGCCGACCTGGTGCTGGCCAGCTTCAACGGAACACCCCGCGTACTGGCAGCTGAGCACCACCCCTACCCCGAACACTTGCACCGGGATGCCGCCGCCCTATCGGACGCCGAGCACGCAAATTTCGCCGCCATTGCCCGCTTCAAGATCGACCTGTCCGAATGGTTCGCCGAACTAGCTAGCGGAATGATCAGCAAACACGGACCCGTCGCCGGCATTGCAGTGCAGGGCCAAAGTTTGGCCCACCTGCCAGGCATGCACGCATTCCAGGCTCTGCAACCGGAGCGCATTGCCGCTCGCTGCAATACGCCCGTCATCGCTGAGTTTCGTAACACTGACATGGCCCTTGGTGGCCAAGGCGCGCCACTGAGTGCGGCGTTCCACCAACAACTGTTCGATCTTGATGGCATCGCCCGTGCCGTGGTGGGCATTAGCGGTATGGCGCACTTGACCTACCTTGGCCCGAAAGGTGAGATCGGCGGCGATGAGATCGGGCCTGGCAACCTATTAATGGACGCCTGGGCGCAGCGCCACCTGAACCAAAGCTGCGATATAGACGGAAGCTGGGCATCGCAAGGCAGCATCAGCAATGACTTACTTCGCGTACTGCGCGCGGAGCCGTTTTTTGATCAGGCCTCGCCGAAAGCAGCCGGACCCGGGCTATTTACCATCAACTGGCTTGACCAAACACTGAAAACCCTGGCCTCCAAGCCAAGCCCGGTCGACGTGATGGCAACGCTGATGGAGTTAACGGCCTGGTCGATATCAAAGCACCTGGCTTCTTGCCCGGTGGCTCCGCAAGACGTTGTGCTATGTGGCGGTGGCGCTTTAAACAAGGCCCTCGTTGGCCGCATCGCTCAGCTTTGCAATTTACCGACTCGACTGAGTGACGAGCTCGGACTGCCCGTGGGCCAAGTTGGCGCCGCGGCCTTTGCGTGGATGGGGCATTGCCGGCTACAACGCCAGCGGCTGGATTTGAGCAGCATCACCGGTGCCACTCGGCCGGGTCTCTATGGCACGCTCTACGAAGTTTAGGCCGAGGCGCTAAAACGGAATCGCACCGGACTGTTGAAGCCCTGCTTGAAAACTTGGGCCGAACGGAACCAATTCGACAAAGGGCGGTAAATCAGTGGCCGCCACTTGGTTGTCACGCAACCAGGTCTCGCAGACCCGCACATCAATCACCTTAAACGCATCCAACCGCGCCGCTAAATCGACCAGCATTTGATTGGATTGATAGTTGTCACGCTTGAACAGGTTAATCTCGTCGCCGTGAAGGACAAAGGTCACCGGCTCGATCGGGCTGAAGTTTGAGGCGCGGGCCAAATCGTCGGCCCGCATTAGCAAAGCGCTCAACTCGTCTGAGTTGTGTTGGCTTAGCTGAGTAAAGGATGGCACCTGAAGCGGCACCAGCTGAGCAGCACTGCTGGCCACTGCACTGCTCGGCAGGACCGCACTACACAGTAAAGCTAGCGCCGCACCCGCACGTAGATGTCGCATTAGGATTGTTGACCACAAAACGGCTGCCCTCCAGCCCCTCTTGATAATCGACTTCCGAACCAACCAAGTACTGGTAACTGAGGGGATCAACCAACACTGTAACGTCATCAATCGCGACTTGGGTATCGTCCTCATTGACGGCTTCATCAAACGTGAAACCGTACTGAAATCCGCTACACCCACCGCCGGTCACGAACACGCGCAGTTTAAGTGCTGGGTTTTCCTCTTCCGCGACCAGACCGCGCACTTTGTTTACGGCGCTAGCGCTGACCTGAATAGGCTGAGGGATGTACTGTTGCGTCATACTGTTCTCCTGGCCCAATTAATGGCTACGAATCCGCCAATTACAAGCTTAGGGCAACAGGCCGATTGCGCCCAGTCCGGCGCCCTCGTCCAGCCCCAGCATCAAGTTCATACACTGCACCGCCTGCCCAGACGCCCCCTTGACTAGGTTGTCCTCAACCGCAAGCACGACAACGCGGTCTGAACCCGGGGCACGGTGCACCGCCAATCGGCATCGGTTTGATCCGCGCACTGAACGGGTCTCTGGGTGTGACCCAGCGGGCATAACGTCCACCATGGGCTCATCCGCATAGGCACCTTCGAACAGCGCCTGCAGATCAACGTCCTGTGTCAGTCGTGCGTAACAGGTCGCATGAATACCCCGCGTCATGGGGGTCAGGTGCGGCGTAAAGACGAGGCCAACCGGGGCGCCTGCGGCCAAGGCTAGTTGTTGACTAATTTCTGGCAGGTGGCGGTGCCCGGCCACGCCGTAGGCCTTAAAGCTGTCATTCACCTCGGCAAACAAGGTCCCGACATTGGCACCGCGACCAGCCCCCGAGACCCCGCTTTTACAGTCCGCGATCAGGTCATCCGGCGACACAACGCCGGCCTTTAGCAGGGGCGCCAGCGCCAGCTGCACCGCAGTAGGGTAGCAACCCGGCGCGGCCACCAGTGCCGCTGAGCGAATGTCATCACGGTTCAATTCCGGCAGGCCGTATACGGCTTTTTCTGCCCACTCGGGGGATGTATGCGCCATGCCGTACCACTGCTGGAACACGTCAAGGTCACGCAGGCGGAAGTCCGCGGACAAATCGACCACCTTAATGCCGCGTGCCAACAGCGCCGGGGCCTGGGCCATGGCGACACCGTGGGGCGTCGCGAAAAAGACCAGGTCGCAACCGGATAAGGCATCGTCACTGGGTTCAACAAAATATAAATCGGTGTGGCCGCGCAGGCTGGGGTACAGATCAGCCACCGGACGACCGGCTTCGGTGCGCGATGTGATCGCCGCCAATACCGCGTTGGGGTGGTTGGACAGGATGCGTAGCAGTTCGACCCCGGTGTAACCCGTGCCGCCAACAATACCGATTTTTACCATGATGACCTCAGTTCTAGGGTCGCCTATGATAGCCCAAGCCCTGTTGGAGTGTGGATGTCGTTTCTAGCTTTTCGCCGGCGCCTGTCGCAGGGCGATGAATTCCTGGTGCAGACCGTGTTGGGGCTCGCGATCGGCCTAGGCGTCGCCGTGGTGGTCATGGCGTTTCACGGCCTAATCGACCTGGTCGGCGCCGGCTCTCAGTTTGATCAGTGGCCCATGTGGCAACGCTTCGCGGCTCCGGTAGCGGGGGCAGCTGTTTGTTATTGGTTGCTCAATCGCTACCGAGATCGCGCCCAACTCGGGGTCAGTCACGTCATTGACACCCTGCACCGTGCGCCGCGCCACTGGCCGGTTACCAATGCCACCCTGCAATTTTTCCTGACCCCGATGTTGCTGGCCAGCGGTCAAAGCGGCGGCCGCGAGGGCCCCGCGATTCATCTGGGCGCCACCTTCGGCGCCTGGGTCACCGAACGCTTTCACTTGCCACGCAACAACCTACGAGTCTTTGTCGGCGCAGGAGTTGCAGCCGCCATTTCCAGTACCTTCGGCACCCCCTTAGCAGGCGTCGCCTTTGCCATGGAAGTCGTCGTCATGGAGTACACCGTCGCCGGTTTCCTGCCCATTATTGCCGCGGCCGTGGCCGCATCCTGGTTAGTGGGCACCCTGGCCGGGGCACCGCTGGTGTCGCTACCGGACCTCAGCGCAATGAGCAGTCCCGGGTTCATCTGGATCGTGCTGCTAGGTGTCGGTAGTGGGCTGCTGTCCGCCAGCTTTAACACCCTGGTACGGCAAACCACGCGCCGGCGCCCGCCTTACGGCATGCTCTGGGCAGGCGTGGTGTGTGGTCTGGTGGGGATGTGGGTTCCCGACGTCATGGGCGACGGTTTTTTTGTGCTCGGAGACTTACTGTCGAATGCCTCCACCTGGGAGGCCCTAGCTTTGCTATTGGTATGCAAGCTCTTGGTCACCGCGCTGTGCCTGGGTCTCGGACTGCCGATTGGGTTCATCGGCCCGCTGCTACTGATCGGTGCGGCATGGGGATCGCTGGTTAGCCTGGCCGCCGGCGGCTTTAATCCGCTGGTGGCGCTGATTGGCATGACCGCGGTGATGGGTGGATCCCTGGTGGCACCCTTGGCGGCGGTGCTGGCGGTGATTGAGTTGAGCCAGCAACCGGATCTAATTTTGCCAGCCATGACCGCGGTCGCCATTGCCATCTTGTTGCACAGGCTGCTTCAACAAGACGGTCTGTTTGTCGATCAGCTCGCCGATGCTGGCCGTCCCTTGGCGCTGCACCGCTCCAACCACCCGATGCACCACCTGGGTGTTGACGCCGCGATTCGTCAAAGCGTGGTTCAGATCAGCCGCCGCTTTGACGGCCTGCCCAAGCCAGCCGAAGTCGTGGTCTGGTCCAGCGGCCGCCGCCAGGTATGCGCCATGGAGTGGCTGGACTTCGTGAAAGCCAGTGCCGACCTGCCACCCGGGGCGGATTTGGCAGCGGAATTGTCCGGCCTCCCGCTACGGCGCATGCACAGTGACGCCACCTTGGCTGAAGTCTGGGCCAACACCCGAGCCTGTAACGCACATGGCGCCTATTTTCGCCACCCAAACGGGCGCCTAGCTGGCATCATATGGCGCTCACAATTAGAGGATCAGTTTCAATGACCTACCTAACCATAAAAGCACTGCACCTGATCGCCATCGTTACCTGGTTCGCGGCCCTGTTCTATTTGCCGCGCCTATTCGTCTACCACCGCAGCGCCGAGGACAGCATCAGCCGTGGACGTTTCTGTGTGATGGAGCGCCGACTGCTGAAAGGGATCATGACACCGTCAATGATCGCCGTCTGGGCGCTCGGCATCACACTGATTGCCATGAACCCGGGTGTCGCCTCGGTCGGTTGGCTACACGTTAAGCTAGTGCTGGTGTTCATTTTGTCCGGCTACCACGGCGTGTGTGCCAAATACACCAAGGCCTTTGCGCGGGATGAAAACCCAAAAACGGAAACCTACTTTCGCTGGTTCAACGAATTCCCCGTGGTGATTTTAATCGCCGTTGTCTTCCTAGCCATCTTGAAACCGTTCTAACGCCGGAGCACAGACATGAACCCATCCACCCCCCTCTTTGAAAACGCCCAAGAACACTTGGTTGGCGGCGTAAACAGCCCTGTTCGCGCCTTCAAATCTGTCGGTGGAACGCCACTGTTTGTGTCCAAAGCTCGCGGCGCATACCTGTATGGGCCCGATCACCAGCGCTACATCGACTACATCGGCTCGTGGGGACCGATGATCCTGGGGCATGCCAACGAAAACATCCTGCACGCGGTGCGTGAAGCGATCGAATTGGGCTTGAGCTACGGCGCACCCTCGGCGAAGGAAACCGAACTGGCCATCGCCGTGAAGCGGTTAATGCCCAGCATTGAAAAGCTACGCCTGTGCTCATCCGGCACCGAGGCGACCATGAGCGCCATTCGCCTGGCCCGGGGCTTTACCGGCCGCGACGTTATTGTGAAATTCGAGGGCTGTTACCACGGACACAGCGATTCGCTGCTCGTCAAAGCCGGGTCGGGCGCACTGACGCTAGGTGTCCCCACCAGCCCCGGGGTGCCTGCGGAGCTAGCGCAGTTCACCTACACCCTGCCGTTCAATGATGGCGAAGCACTGGCCCAGATCTTTGCCGAAGCCGGAGATCGCATCGCCGCCGTCATCGTCGAGCCCATCACGGGCAACATGAACATGATCAAGCCCGTCGATGGCTACATGGAAAGCATGCGCGAGCTGTGCACCCAGTTCGGGTCGGTGCTGATCTACGACGAGGTGATGACGGGGTTCCGGGTCGCCGCTGGAGGCGCGCAGTCTCTGCAAGGGATCACCCCGGATTTGACGTGCCTGGGCAAAGTCATCGGCGGCGGCATGCCTGTGGGAGCCTTTGGTGGCCGCGCTGACATCATGGCCATGCTGGCTCCCGAGGGGCCGGTCTACCAGGCCGGCACGCTTAGCGGCAACCCGGTGGCCATGGCGGCTGGGCTTGCGACACTCGAGGGGCTCAGTGCCGAAGGCTTTTTTGACAAGCTACACAACAAAACCGAGGCACTGACAACGGGACTTAAGGCCGCCGCTGATGAAGCCGGCGTTCCGCTGTGCACCGAAATGGCCGGCGGTATGTTCGGTTTCTTTTTTACCGATGCGCCGCGCGTGACCAGTTTCGAGCAGGCCACCGCCTGTGACTCGGCGGCATTCAACCGGTTCTTCCACAGCATGCTGGATCAGGGCGTTTATCTGGCGCCCAGCCACTACGAGGCCGGTTTCATCAGCGCTGCACACACCCAGGCTGATATTGACGAGACCTTGGCCGCCGCGCGCGTCGCGTTTAAGGCCTCGCGCGGCTAGCGATAAGCTACAGCCCGCGCGCCTTCGCGCGGGCAGCTTTCGCGCCCTCGATATTGCCAGCACGCTCGCGCGCCAGGGCCACCAAGTTCCAGCTATCGCGGCGAACAAAGCTGTCTGGTGCCAGGTCCACGGCCTTCAGCGCGAGCTGCTCGGATTCACTGGCCTGACCCATTTCCAAACGCAACCGTCCCATCTGGTAATAAATTTCCGGTTCCCGCGGCGCAAGGCGTAATGCACGCTCCAGCGTCGCCATGGCAGCGTCGTTGTTGCCACCGCTGGCCTGCTGATCCGCGGTCTCTAGAAGCTCCAACACCGGCTCCGAAATGGGGGTGGTGCTGGGCTGCTCGACGACTGGCTGCGATTCAATCTTCGCCACCTGAACCGGCTGGGTCTGTGACGCCACCGGTTTCGTGGCCACCGCGCTTGGTTTAGCGACTGAGGTAGCCGGCTGGGACTGACTGCTGCGGATGCGGTCTTGCTCGCCTGCATTCTGGGTGCCGTCGATGATCGGCGGCGGCACGCGCACGCCCGAGGCGCACCCCGTCAACACCAAGGCCCCCAAAACCATCGATAACCGCACCATCCTAACCTCCAAAAATTTGTTTCACGCGACCCCATAGGCTGGGTGCGCTGCTGCACTGCCCCGCCTCGGGCAATCGGGCGCTTTGTACCACAACTTGCTGCGCCCCGGGACAGTCGGGCCGGGACAAACGGCCAAGATCATCGACCCAGGCTATTTCGACGCCCGCTGGCTGACGAAAGCCCAGGCCAGCCCCTGGGAAGGTGCGCATGACGTCCAGCCACACCAGGCCCGCGCCAGAAGAACCGGTTAGCTTGCTGGTCTCGTTGTTGTCCGAACCGACCCATACCGCGACGATATTTTCCGCGTCAAAACCCGCGAACCACGAATCACGTTGGTCGTTACTGGTGCCGCTCTTTCCGGCCACAGGGCGCCCTAAGCGCTCGCCGATAAAACGGCCGGTGCCGCGGGTCATGACCTGCGCCAGCACCTGCTGCAATTGGTACACGCTGCGCGAATCCAACCGCGCGCTTGGCTGCGTCGGGTAAGGGTCCACACCCTGACCGTCGGGGCGCAATACCGCGCGAATCAGTTTTGGTGGAACCTCAAAGCCGTCATTGGCGAACAGCGAATACAGCTGGGCCACCTGATAAGGCGACATCAAGTGCGCTCCCAGCACCCAGCTCGGCTGTGAAGCCTTGACCTGGACCCCCGCACGCTGGGCCGTATCCGCCGTGGCCTCAAAGCCCAATCGCTGTGCCAAGTTCACCGCCGCGAGGTTTTTGCTCTCGCTAAGCGCCACAAACAACGGCACCTGGCCCTCGAATTCACCACTGTAGTTTTGCGGCTGCCAGGGCCCGTCCGAAGTCTGGATCGACACCGGGACGTCATCGACCGGACTCAGTGCATTCATGCCCTGTTCAAAGGCATGCAAGTACACCAGCGGTTTCAGAAGCGATCCGACCTGGCGACGGGCATCCAGGGCACGATCGAAGCCAACGCCGTCGCCCGCTCGGTCACCCAGCAACGCCCGCACCTCGCCGGTACCAGCGGCCAACACCACCGCCGCGGTTTGCAAATTCGACCCGCGCCCGGCCGACTCGAACTGGTTCAGGCGAGCGTCTGCACTGGCTTGCATCGACTCCTGCAAAATAGGGTCCAAGGGCGTCAACACCGTCAACCCCTCAGTTTCCAGCACGGATTTGGGGTAGCGCTCCAGCAAGGCCTGCTTGACTAGGCGCAAATAGCCCGGAAAGCGACCCTGCAGCGTGCCTGGGCTTGGGCTGATACCCAGCGGCCGCGCTTTTTCACGGGCATGGGCCGCTTCCGTCAGCAGCCCCTCCCGCAACCACACCCCAAGGACAGCGTTACGCCGGTTGAGGGCGCGTTCGGGGTGCTTGCGAGGGTGGTACGCGCTCGGGCCCTTGACCAGGCCCACCAACACGGCCAGCTGGGCCGGTTCCAGCTCTTGCAGCGGCCGCGCAAACCAATACGCCGAGGCCCGGGCGAACCCATGAATCGCACGGCTACCGCTCTGGCCGAGGTAGGCCTGATTCAGGTAGGCCTGCAAAATAAAGTCTTTGTCGTAATGCAACTCAACCAACAACGCCATGGCGGCCTCATTGAGCTTACGCGTCAGCGTTTGGGCGCTGGTCAAGAACAGGTTTTTGACCAGCTGCTGGGTCAGCGTACTGCCGCCCTCGACCACACGCCCGGCGCTGACGTTAGCCACCATGGCCCGAGCCAAGCCTCTGAAATCGAGGCCAACGTGGTCACGGAACCGGCGATCCTCGACCGCCACCAAGCCCTTGCTCAGCAACACCGGCGTGTCGTCCGCGCCCAGCAAGGTGCGATCTTCGCCCGACCCCGGCACCAGCGTACCAATCAGAGGCGGCTCAAGCCGGGCGATCGCCGCGCCGTCTAAGGTCGCAACAGCACCAGATCGGAAGCTAAGGCGCAGCCGGCGCGCGGGCTCAACCCCATCGGGGAACTGAAAGCCGCGGGTGTAAACCTGGATATCGTTGCCCGCCCGCAGGTAACGACCGGGGCCCCGGGCCTGGCCTTTTTGGTAGCCTAGGCGGCGCAGCTCACCCTCAAGCTGATCGGCGGACAATCGGGCGCCGGGGTAGAGCTCAAGCGCACGGGCATGAATCTTCGCGGGAACCTCCCAGCGAAAATCATCCAGTTGTTGCGTAACACGCGCATTGAGCCAGACCAACCACAGCCCCAGCACCACAGAGGCGGTTAATCCAAGTTTTAACGCCAGCCGTAGCCCGCGATGTTTCGTTTCCATGGGCCGGAGTATAAAGTGATCCGATAGGAAAACACGTTAGCTAGGAGTCTGTGTGCAGTCAGTGAATCTGTCGGTGCTGAAACAACCTGAATTTTGGGGCGTGACGGCCGAGCAGTTCGAGGTCAAAGAAACCCATTTAAGCTGGGTCTTTTTGGCGGGTCAGGACGCCTGGAAACTGAAAAAGCCGGTCAGCCTTTACTTCGTCGACACCTCGACGCTAGAGAACCGAGCGTTCTTTTGCCAAGAAGAAGTCCGACTGAACCGGCGCACCGCTGCGGATTACTACCTCGGCGTCGCCACGTTAAACGGCGACCCCGAAGCCCCTGCGCTCAACGGTGACGGGGCCATACTCGATTACCTTGTGCACATGCGGCGTTGGCAGCCAGAGCAACAACTCGACCACGGCGCCTTGCCGACCGACGATGCGGCTACCTTGGCGGTGTATCTAGCTCACTACCAAGCCCAATGCCAGCCTGCCGACAGCGACTCGCCCTTTGGTGACCCGACTGAGCTGGCCACGCCTGCGCTGTTAAATTTTCAGCAGGTTCAACCGGTGCTAACTGAGCGACGTGACCTCGAACAACTCGAGCAACTCAGCGGCTGGGCCGATGAAGCCCTAAAACGGCTGTGGCCGCGTATGTCCGAGCGCAAAGATCAGGGCCGCGTGCGCGAAGTCCATGGCGACCTGCACGCCGGACACATCATTGCCGACGACTGGGGCTATCACTGTGTTGACTGCGTCGAATACCGCAGCGAGTTCCGCTTTGTGGATGTCATCAGCGAAATCGCCAACCTGGTGATGGATCTAGAGGCCCGTGGCCAGCAAGCCTTCGCCAATCGGCTAATCAACGCATGGCTTGAAACCACGGGCGACTATCACGGCATGTGGGTGTACCTACCCTACAAGGCATACCGCGCCATGGTTCGGGCCAAGAGCGCCTTGTTGGCGCTGGAACCTGCGAAAATTAGCGCTGAATCGAGCCTGTCACCGCTGGCGCTCTATCGCCAGTACGCCGACCGGGCGGAAAGCTACACCCAGGTCGCCCATCGCTTTCTGATTATCACCCAAGGCACCATCGGTTGCGGCAAGGGTGAACTGTCCAACCGCCTGGTCGAGAGCCTGGGTGTCATCCGGCTGCGCACGGACGTCGAACGCCGCCGCATGAACGGCATGGCCATTGACGCCCCAACCGATGCCGAACTGGACGCTGGCATCCATGGTGATGCCGCCAGCGACGAGGTGTATCGCGTGCTCGCTCGCCAAGCCGAACAGCTGTTGCGCTGCGGCTTCCCTGTCATGGTGTCCGGCAGCTTCCTAAAAGCCAAACAGCGCGAGCGGTTCCAGCGATTGGCCGACGCCCAGGGCGTGTTGATGGTAATTTTGAAGTGTGCGCCGCCGAATGAATGGACTGAACAAGAAATCCGTCAGCGCGCGGTGCTCGCCAGCGACAGTAACCGCGCCAACCTGAACCTGCTAAACCACCAGCGCGGGGCAATGGAGCCGCTCTCAAGCGATGAGGAAACCCATACTCGCGTGATCGACACCAGCAATGCCGCTGCCGTTGCGGACCTGGCGGCGTCGCTAAAACAGGCACTGCAACCGCACTATGGATAACCCCAAAGACCGCCTATTAAACGCCCTCGATGTTGGGCTCAAAACCCTGACCGGTGTGTTTGAAGCCGGCGGGCGAGCACACCCCGGCGCCGGGCTGACCGATACGGTTACTGGCGCCGATCGCGACCACTTGATTGGGTTGATGCGGGTCAATCACACGGGAGAGGTCTGCGCCCAGGCACTCTATGCAGGCCAGGGCTTGTTCGCGCGCACGCCCAGCACCCGCGCTCAAATGCAGCACAGTGCCGACGAGGAAGTCGACCATCTGGTGTGGTGTCAGGATGTGCTTAATGAACAGGGCGGCCGAGCGTCGCATTTGAACCCGCTGTTCTTTGCGGCCAGCTTTGGGCTTGGCGCAGCGGCGGCGCTGATTAACGACGAAACCAGCCTCGCATTTGTGCATGCCACCGAGGAAAACGTCGAGGCCCACTTGGAAGAGCACCTGACGACATTGCCGGTGGGCGCTGAACGTAGCCGCGCCATCATTCAACAGATGCAGGCCGACGAAGTGGCCCACGGACAGGCTGCCTTAGCCGAAGGCGGCACGGCGTTGCCCCGCCCCATTCGCCGCGCCATGAAACACATTGCCGGGGTGATGACCTACAGCGCCTACCGCATCTAGGTCCTGCGTTAGCGAGCGCGTTCGCTGGACGCCAAGGCTTCAAAGCTGTGGGTAATGTCGACATTGCCTGCACTGAGCATCAGCGATGCACTGCAGTACTTTTCAGCGCTTAGGCTGACCGCTCGGGCAACCTTAGCCGGGTCCAGGTTGTCACCGTAAACTTTGAAGTGGACATGGATGGCCGTGTAGACGGCCGGGACACCATCGGCGCGGGTGCCATCCAATTCAACAACACAGTCGGTAACCGCCTGGCGGCTCTTTTTTAAAATCGACATGACGTCAAACGTGGTGCAGCCACCCAGCCCCATCAACAGGACTTCCATCGGGCGCGCGCCTGCGTTGCGCCCGCCATTGGCCGGTGCACCGTCCATCAAAAATCCGTGCCCCGAGCCTGACTCGGCGACCATGGCCATGCCGTCTAGCCATTTGATGGTTGCGGTTGTTTGCGCCATTGCGTTCTCCACTTGCAGTAAAAGCCAGGAGTTTACGGCAATTGCCTAGGTAGTTCACCGTAGCGCCGAGGTGCAATACTACGAAACAGTCGGCCCATGGATAGTGAACTCACGCACACACATGCAGGGACCTAGTCATGCAAAAACTATTAATGCCGCAGCCGGACAAGCATTTGGAATACTTCTTATCCCATTGCCATCGCCGCCGCTACCCGGCTAAAAGCACGCTCATTTATGCGGGCGACAAAAGCGAATCCCTGTTCTTTATTATCAAAGGATCCGTCACCGTCTTGATCGAAGACGACGACGGTCGCGAAATGATCATCGCCTACCTCAACAAAGGTGACTTCATTGGCGAGATGGGCTTGTTTGACGATAGCCCAACGCGAAGCGCTTGGATCAAAGCGAAAACGGAATGCGAAGTCGCCGAGATCAGCTACGCCAAATTCAAAGAGGTCATCCGCGAGGACCCCGAATTCATCCTGCGGATTGGTCAGCAAATGGCCCACCGACTGCGCGACACCACCGGCAAGGTCGGCAGCCTGGCATTTTTGGATGTGACCGGCCGCGTGGCGCGAACTCTGCTAGAGTTGACCCGCGAGCCGGATGCGATGACACACCCGGACGGCATGCAGATCAAGATCACCCGTCAGGAGCTGGATGCAATCTTTATCTGAAAGATAGGTATTTCTACCGTTGGCAACAGCGCCAATCTTTGAGATCATTAAATCAAGGGGGAGACAACTCCCCCGCCACAAACCAAACCAACCTAAAGGAAAAACCATGTCAAACGCCCGCCCTTCCAACCGCCAACTCACCGCCTTCTATGCTGGCCTCCCGCAAGCACAAGACCAGGCCGCTTCCATCCCTCGCCTTGCCCAGCTTGCAGCCCGCAGGGATGCCTACCTGGCCTCTCTCCGCTGATCTGCTACCATTTCATTCATCAACCCCACAAAGGATTCTCTCCCATGACTAACTCCCAAGCTATCTCACTTCTAAGCCAGCTCACTAACGATGAGATCAGGGAACAGCTAGAACTGGCTGATATGAGCCTTTCAATCTCCGAACTCGATGATCAACAGGTTT